>JAGRIN010000128.1 GCA_020443245.1 Pseudomonadales bacterium | reverse complement strand
TGATTCGCAGTGATGCACGGCTGCGTGCCGCCACGCGTGTCTTGCTTACGCCTGTCGTTTATGGCGTGGCATTTCCGCAGCGAATGACCATCCTCCTCCTTCTCTGCATCCTCCTGGGACTTCGGCTCCACGCCGCTCGCGCGAAACAGGCAAGGTAGGCAGATCACTTCAATCCGGACTTGTAATTGCGGGCCAAACCAAAAATAATCTGTCACTTTCAAATTTAAACTTTGTGAACATGACAGACGCGACATCACTCACAGACCTGCTGACTCTCTCGGCCGGTGAAGACAATGAAACCTGGATCGGCGCACCGGAGACGTACGGTGCTGTAGGCATCTATGGCGGACACTTCCTCGGACAGGCTCTCTCTGCGGCGTTCGAAACCGTCACACCCGACAAGCTGGCAAACTCACTGCACGCCTACTTCCTGAAGGCAGGCAACCCGGCGCTCCCTCTTGCCTACCGCGTGAAACACTTGCGGGATGGGCGCGGTTATGAGCTTCGTTCAGTCGCTTGCTCACAACAGGGTGAAGACGTCTTTCATATGACCGCATCGTTCAAGACGGACGAAGACGGTGACGAACACCAGAAGACGATGCCCACCGTGCCGGACGTGGAACACGTGGTCGCGGAACGTGAGTCGAGAGGTGAAGAACGATTCCGATTCCCCATGACGGTAGGCGGGCGCGTCGAGATGGAACTCATTTCAGATCACTTCGTGCCGCCCGAATTCAAGCCAGGCAGGGAACCCAGGCTGCAGTGCTGGATGCGCGTGCCAAACGCCGAATCGTCGAGCCAGCGAATGCGTCAGTGCATGCTGGCCTTTCTCGCCGACGGCACGCTCATGTTCAACTCGGCACTGCCTTACGGCGTTCCGTTTCGGACACACCGACTCACCAGTCTGGACCAGAGCGTATGGTTCCACCGCACTCCCGATGTCTCCCAGTGGATGCTGTACGACCAAAGAAGTACGGCGGCCGCCGATGCACGGGGCCTGAACGAAGGGGAAGCGTTCGATCAGACGGGTCGCATCATCATGAGCACCGCACAGGAGTCCATGCTAAGGAGAGTGCCATCGCAATAGTCTGTCAGTATCGCAGGGGAAACGGCTTCCAGGTGTCGATAATGGAGCCGCCACGCAGGACGTGAATGTCCTCGAACTGAAACATGGCATCACCCTGGTGCGGGACGAAGAACACGTAGTCGCCGATTTCAACCTTCGTGGCTCCTGGCGCGAGAAACAGGCTCTGGTTCGGCAAGAGGTTCTGGTTGGGCGGGTCGCCTCCCGGGCCGCTGACGACCTCGGCAGGGTGCACGAGCTCTGCGGCCCAACCACCGCCGTAGAGATAAAGCGCGGTCGATTGCGCCGGGTCCAGTTCACGACGCGAGACCCGTGCAAATTTCCGGATCACCGGTGTCGCGATAAAGAGTGCCGGTCGATAGTCTGACAGGATCTCGAACGTCGAAGGCTTCACGAAAGCGGACCCGGCCGCCACGTCGTTCACGACGCTCCCCGAATCGTCGGCGCGAAACCGCCAGCAGGTCTTGCTGCCACCACTGTTCCACGTGGGTGTGGCCTCAATCAGGTGGGCATATTTCGATTCGGCGAATGCGACCATCTCTGCATAGGTCGAAAGACTGCGCTCAAACGCCGTGTCCGGCTGGGGCATGAACGGGACATGCGCCTCATAACCCATGAAGCCGGCGAAACCGAGCGCGTCTGATTGCGTATCGATCCCGTCGAGCAGCACGTCCAGCGACGACACATCCGCCGCCCCGCCACGATGCAGGCCTACATCGATTTCAATGTTGATGCGAAGCTCCACACCGTGCCGACGTGCAAACGCAGCATGTTCATCGAGGCGTTGCGGCGTGTCCACGAGCCACTGAACCTGTCTTGCCAACGCTTGCGTTCCCTCGACACCGGTTCGGGCCGCCATCTCCTGCAGGACCCCCGGCAAGAACGGTTTGCCCATCAGGATGTCGACGTCCGGCAGTTCCGACAACATCCACAAAAGATACGGCGCATGAAAGGCCATCAGCCGCCTGGTGCCGGTCTGCCCGAGCAGGTACTTCACCAGTTCGCGACTGGGCAGGGATTTGGTGACGATGCGCAGCTTCGCCGCGCCGGGCGCCTGCAAGAGCAACGCAGTGTTGTGATCGACCGCGTCGAGATCCAGCACTATCGCAGGACGCGCAATGCCCGCGCCGGCCAGCGACGCCGCAATCGCCTCAAAGTACGCGGGGTCCGACATGCCTCAGGGGAGTTGCAGCTTTACCGGGCCGTGTCGCATGAACGCACGCATCGCCTCGGCGACACCATCAGGCTCATGTATTGCGACTTCATGGCCGGCGCGCGAGAACACATGCAAACTCGCGTTCGGCAACAGCATGAAATCTTCGAGGTTCGCGCGCAGCAACATATCGACGGCGCCGGAGAGCATCAAGGTCGGCACATCCATCGTCGGCAACTTGTCCTGCAGGTCCAGGTCACGCATCGTCTCCATGCCTCCCATCAGGTGGCCATCGGAAACGCGCAGCAGGTGGTCGACGCGATCCTCAAACCATTCATCGGTCTCGACATCCGGCCGAAAACGCATCGCCCGCATAGGCGCCAGTAGCGCCTCCCGATCACCGCGATTACGAGCGTCGAGTCGTGCCTGCAAGCGTGAATTACCGGTTCCCATATCGACGCCGGTGCTGCGCACCGGGGCCATGAGAATCAGCTTTTCGAGCCGCGGGGCGTGGTGAACCCCGAGCCACCAGCCAATACCGCCGCCCATGCTGTGGCCGGCGTAGGAGAACTTTTCAATACCCAACTCGTCCATCAACCCAAGCGCGTCACTCGCATATTGCGGAATGTTATAGCCATCCGCCGTGTCCTCACTCTCGCCGGTTCCGCGACACTCCATCATGATTATCCGGAACTCATCCTTCAGCCGTTCTGCTACCGGCATCCAGTTGACGCGCGAGGCTGTGTAGCCGTGATGAAGCAGCAGCGGCTCGCCTTCACCCATGACGTCATACCAGAGCCTGGCGTTATTGATGACGGCGTGTGGCATGCGGGCAATCTCCTGACAATAAACCAGCCCGGAGTGTATACCGCGCGGGTTACAAAATCAGGCGAGACGGTGAGATGGCCGGCACTACGCCCGCGAGTCGTGGATCGTCCGGCACCCGGCCCGAAACCAGGTCGGACGCAAGCAGGGAAAGTCCCGGAGCACTCTGCACGCCATACCCGCCCTGGCCGGCCAGCCAGAAAAACCCGTCGGTTCGCGGATCGAAGCCGGTCACGAAGGACCCATCCGGCGCGAAGGTGCGCAGGCCCGCCCACTGGTGTTTGATGCGCGAGACGCCGTGACTCGTCACTGCAGTGAACCGGTCGACGGCAATCGCGACATCCAGTTCGTCCGGTTGAGCGTCGCAAGGCGCGCTGGGTGTTTCGTCCGCAGGGGAGATGAGGAGATTGCCGGCGTCGGGTTTGAAATAAAACTGCTCATCCACTTCTATCACGAGCGGCCAGTGGGCCATCGATACGCCCTCGGGCGGATCGACCAGCAACGCGGTTCGACGCTTTGGCACGAGGCCCAGTGGCTCGAGTCCGGCAAGCCGCGCAATTTCGTCTGCCCACGCGCCCGCCGCGTTGACGACAATCTTCGCCGCAACGCGTTCCTCCCCGGCTGCCACTGTCCACCTGCCATGTTCACGTTCAAGCCCGTGGACCGGTGCGGAGGTCAATACGCGGCCCCCTTCACGCCGGAACCAGCGCAGGAATCCCTGCAGGATTGCATCGACATCCAGGTCGCCGCCATCACGGTCCCTTGCTCCCGAAGCGATTCGATCGGCAGCGAGTATCGACACCCAGTCACACATTTCGGTCGTCGTCACTCTCTCGAGCGCCGGGTTCCCGGCACACATTTCCTCAATGCCGTCTTCCCGCCCGGGCGGCGCGACGAACAGCGACTCCCGCGGCGCGAGCAACGGCACCGGCGCAAACCCCGCCGGCGGCGTCCGGTAGAAATCCGCGCTCGCGGCCGTCACTGCCCGAACCGTTTCATTGCCGTAGGCAGGCGCAAAGTAGGCCGCCGAACGGCCCGTCGAGTGATAGCCCGGGGCGGACTCCATTTCGAGCAGCACCACGCGATTGTGTGCCGCGAGTCGCGCACCGAGCGAAGCCCCGGCGATACCGCCGCCGATAATCGCGACATCGGTCTCGATCAACCTTCATCCCTCACTTCGAGCAACCTCGCGGTCACCATCGGGCCAATCCCCTCTTCCGCGAATTCCGAAATACGCCACTCACTGGCGAGGCCCGGTGATCGGTGCAGGTCGAGCGCGAGACTGTGAATCAGCGACTGGATCTTCTTGCCGTCGCCCACAACCTGCGCGTGGTTTGCCGACATGACGAAGGTGTAGAACCGGTCACGTGCGAGGGAGTGAAAACGGGCCTGCTCGCGGTCGCCAAGGTCATCGCCCCGGCACCCGCGCGCCCAGATGTCAGCCGCAGCCTCGTAGTAGGACTCCCTGTCTATCTCATCGCCCGTCACGGGCACGCTCCCGCTGATGTTGATAGACGTCATCATAACGACGATGAAACGCGCACAACAGGTGAGTTTCACGTGCGCTGCGCCCGCTCGCCCGCTAAACTTGCGCCGCCAAATCCAACCAACCAGGAATTAACGCAGACCTCACCGGAGACCTGCCCTGAAACGCCCTTTTTCCAAAGACGAGCAAGTCGAGAAATCCCTGTCACACTCGATCAAGGACGGGGTGAGCTTCGCTATCATGGGCGGGGTCAGCGAAAGCTACTTTTCCGCATATGCCGTGTTTCTCAAGGCGACCGCGCCACAGATCGGTCTCCTGGCATCGCTGCCGCCCCTTCTGGCTTCGTTCGCGCAAATCCTTGCGGTATGGATCGGTCAGGTTACCGGCATCCGGCGCGGAATCATTGTCGCCGGCGCGCTGGTCCAGGTTTGTGCGCTGGTTTGTGTCGCGAGCCTGCCGGAACTGTTCCCCGAGCATGCCTTTCCCATGCTGCTCGCGAGCGTCGTCGTCTACTTTGTCGGCCCGAACCTCGGGGCACCGCTTTGGGGGAGCCTGATGGGTGCGCTGATCCCGGAAGCGGTGCGTGGCCGGTTCTTCGCACGCCGGACTCGACTCTCCAGCATGGCGTCGTTCTCCTCGCTGATCAGCGCCGGGATCATCCTGCAGGCATTCGACACGTTCGGTCACACCCTCTACGGATTCCTGGCCATCTTCTCCATCGGCATGTTCGCGCGCGCCGTATCCGCCTGGCACCTCAGCCAGATTCATGACCCGCCTCGCGCACATAAAGAGGCGCCCGCGCACGAACGCGATGGCCTGATCTCCCTCAGGGTATTACGCGAGAACCCCAACTTCCTGCGTTTCTCGACCTTCTTTGCGTGCATGCAGTTCGCGGTGGCGATCTCCGGGCCATTCGTTGTGGTCTACCTGCTGCGCGACCTGCACTACACGTACATCGAACTCACGGCCAACACGGCGGCATCCGTTCTTGTACAGTTTCTCGTACTGAGTCGCTGGGGTCGCCTGGGCGACCTGTTCGGCAATCGGATCATCATTCGCGTCACGGGCTTCTCGATTCCGGCCGTGCCGATGCTGTGGGTCCTTTCCGGCGACTTCTGGTACCTGATCCTGGTGCAGGCGATCAGCGGATTGTTATGGAGCGGTTACTCGCTTGCGTCGTCCAATTTCCTGTTCGACCTGACCCCGCAAGCCAAACGTGGCGGCATGATGGCATTTCACAATCTGCTCTCCAGCGCGGGCGTCTTCCTCGGCGCATCGTTCGGCGGTTACCTTGCGCTTCACCTGCCAAGGGAGCTTGACCTCGGGTTTCATGTGCTGACCTGGACCAGCGTGTTCTACGGTGTATTCCTGACGTCTTCCGCGTTGCGCCTGGTTATCGCATCGAGCTTCCTGCCGCACCTGCAGGAAGTCCGCAATGTACGAAATATGACCTACCATGGTCTTATCTTTCGCGTAACACGCTTTTCCCCAATCTCGGGCCTCATTTTTGACGTGGTTTCACGAGTGAGACGTTCCGGCGAGAACGACGACAAGTAACCACACAGTCAGTAGTGTCGTTCGACGCTCAACGTGGCGGCGGCCCGTCACGAACTCTTTCCGCCCGACAGCATGATCTTGACAATGCTTTCTCTCGGCGTAATGTCAGTGTGCCCTGATCACGAAAACTCCTCTATGCACACAGGAAACAGCACAACAAAAAAGCCCTCACGACGGAGGGGGTAATTCTGACGTCACAGGCGCCCAGGGACGATTTTGGGGTGCGAACCGCGATCAGCATCCTGATCGCCCTTTGTGCAACAGACGCTTTTGCCCAGGACAAATTCGATTCAACCAGTGAACCACTCACCCAGGTTGCCCCGCTGATTGCCGCCGCTGTCTTTATCGGCCTGCCGGTTCTTGGACTCCGTCTGCGCAGGCCCGTACTCGAAACCATGCCGGGTCTCGGCTGGAGCTTCGCCACACTGTCACTCGGTGCAGGAATTGCCTGGATACTGTGGGGACTCTCAATGCCGGTTCCCGAAATAAGCGGCATTGCCATCCTGCTGAGCCTCGCGGCAATCGTCGCGCTCGGCGGAATCAGCTATGTACGACTCGCACCCAACAATCCCGAGGTCAGGCGCGTCGAAGCCCTGATCGCGAGCGGCACCAATCGCGAGCAGGCAGCAGAAGACAGGCTTCAGGCAGCGCTCCGCGCATCACCGGTCGGCATGATCATGGTTGATGCGCGCGGCACCATCCGCGACATCAATACCGCCGGCCTCGACATGTTCGGTTATGACGACAAGTTGATTGGCGAGTCGGTAGACATCCTGATTCCTGGTAGATGGAGAGAAAGGCATGCCGGCTACCGGCACAGCTATATGGCGGCGCCATCGAATCGAGCAATGGGAAAAGGACGCGAACTCCGGGGCCTTCACAAGAGCGGCAGGGAAGTACCTGTCGAAATCGCGCTGACGGCTGTCCCGGGGGGCGAGCTTGTTATGGCGACGGTCGTCGATATCACCGAACGCATGCAGCTTCACCAGGAACTGGAACGACATGCCCTGAAACTCGAACGCTCGAACAAGGAACTGGATAGTTTCGCGTATGTCGCGTCACACGATCTCAAGTCGCCGCTTCGCGGCATTGACCACCTGTGCCGCTTCATAGAGGAGGATCTCGGTGATTCGGCATCTGAGGAAGTTCAGGATCACCTGCGAATGATGCGCGGTCGCGTTGATCGGATGGACCGCTTGCTCGACGACCTGCTCCAGTATTCTCGCGTGGGCCGGGGAGAACATTCGGTAACTGACGTGAATATCTCGGACATCATCGAGAACATTCAGCAAACATTGGATGTCCAGAAGGACTTCGAGATCGTCGTCAACGGCGACTTGCCGACGATCGTCACTTACACAACGCCACTGGAACAGGTTCTGCGCAACCTTATCCAGAACGCCATCAAACATCACGATCGCTCCGAGGGCCATGTCTCGATCTCATGCGACCACAGAGCTAGCCCCGACATGATCGCGCTTTACGTTGACGATGACGGCCCTGGTGTGCCCAAAGAGTACCGGGAACGCGTGTTCCGGATGTTCACGACGCTGACGCCACGAGACAAGGTTGAAGGCAGCGGCATAGGCCTCGCGCTGGTGCGCAAGCTGGTCGAGTACTACGGCGGCACGGTCTGGCTCGAGGACGCGCCAGGCGAACGAGGTGCGAGGTTTGGCTTCACATGGCCACGTATTATGTCGAGGGAAGCGATATGAATACTGACGTGAAGCCGCCACAAATACTTCTGGTCGATGACGACCAGGTCGATCGTATGGCGGTCGTACGGTCTTTTCGAAAAGCCGGGATCAACAACGAGATCATCGAAGCGGAAGACGGCATCGAGGCCCTGGCGGCGCTGGGCAGGCTCCATGAGTCCGGCGTCAAACCGAAGATCCTGATTCTCCTGGACCTCAG
>JAGRIN010000127.1 GCA_020443245.1 Pseudomonadales bacterium | reverse complement strand
GATCCTTCGATGGCGACTTCTCGAGCAGGTTCGCCGCCTCACGCGGCTGGCCGACTTCGGTGAAGATTCTCGCCAGCGCAACCTTGCCCCTTATGTCCTCCGGCGCGGCCTGGATCGCATTGCGGGCCTCGATCATCGCGGCGTTATACTGACCCTTGTCCAGGTGGCTCTGGGAATTCTCGAGGAACGTCTCGATTGACGTGGCCTCTTCTTCTTTTTCCTTGTCACACGCGCTGATGAACAGCGTCAACGCACAGACAAGGAGTAGTGCGAAAAGGGGTCGTTTTTCCATGGAGATACCTTGGCCCAGACGGAGCGTTATGAACAGTTGATCTTCTTGATCGCTTCGATGAGGCGACAGTGACGGACACGTTCGTGGACTCATAATAGAGCACAAGACGCGCCAACAATTCAACCGAGCGGCCAACCGGATTTCTGGTATCTTAGCCGCCAATTGGGGAAAGGATCGAAGCCGGGGAAGTGATCGGAAACCTGATCGTCGCAGCACCGCTCATCGGCAGCGCACTGTATATCATTGCGGCGATCGAGTACGCGCTACTCCTCCGAAAGAGCGGGCCGCCGCTCCTCATTGCCTTCCTCTTCTCCGCACTCTGGACGGTCCTGCCGGTCTGGTCCAGCGCACTCGACTTTCTCCACGCGGGAGTCTGGTCCAGCGCACTGTTACTGGTGATCGCGCGACTGCGAGAGACCGAACAAACCTACCGGCGTAGCTGGGTGGTCTGGTGCATCCCACTCATCGCCCTCGCCGGCGCCCTTTACACGACCTACGGTCCGAGACTCTCAATACCTGTCGCAGCCTACATTTATGTGCTGTGCTGCGTCGGCACGCTGCTGGTCGTCGAACAGGTCATTCGCTATGGTGCCGGTCCGACTCGGGCGGTGGGCATTGGCATCGGCGCCCTGTTCCTGTTCAACCTCTACCTTTATTCCAGCGCGCTGATCGTCGGGCAACTCGCCGTCGAGCTCATCCAGGCGAGATTGCTCGCAAACACCAGCGTGGCGCTCCTCTTCGTGCTGGTGCCGCTTGTCGTTCCCGCTGAAGCGCGGGCAAGACGAGTGGGCCTGTCACGCCCGCTCGTTTTTACCACGACAAGCCTCGTCATCGCGGGCGGCACGCTGATCATCGTCTCGGTGCTCGGATACCTGCTCCGGGTGGGCGGCGGACAATACGGATCGATCGTCCAACACTTCTTCCTGTTCCTCGCAATCCTGCTGACAGGACTCTACCTTTCCTCTTCCGTGCGCAGGTCGAAGATACGTGTCTGGATCAACAAGAACTTCTTCCAGACCAAGTTCGATTACAACACCGAGTGGAAAAACCTCAGCGAGCGGCTGGCGTCTTCGGGGGCCAATGACTACGCACGCGTCGCCCTGACGGCGATGCTGCGGATCTACAACGCAAGTGGGGGCGCTTGTTACATCAAGGATGGCGAACGGTACCTGCCCAGGTATCGCCAGAACCTGGCGCGCGATCCCGAGCCGGTTGCCGTGACCGGCAATGAGGCGTTCCTCGACGTCATGAAGTCGCAGAACTGGATATACCTGCCCGGCGTCAGGGAAGGAGACCGGGCGAAACACAACCACCTCATTCCACCACAGCTGCAGGTCGAACCGAACGTCTACATGATCATTCCGCTCATCACCAATGACGAAGTCATCGGTTTCATGACGATCCTGTCGGACGACCGGGATGCCGACGAATTTGACTGGGAAGACCTCGACGTGCTGCGCATGGCGGGCAAACAGGTTTCCAACTTTGTCGGCTACCACCTGCTGCAGGATGAACTCGTCGTGACACGGCAGTTCGAGGCGTTCCACCAGTTCACGACGTTCGTCATGCACGACCTGAAAAACCTCATCGCACAGCAGGCACTGGTGGTTGAGAACGCAGGTCGCTTCATCGACAACCCTGAGTTCGTTGCCGATGCCATCAAGACCATCGAGAATTCCGTCGCGCGCACCAACAAACTGATGAGGCGAATCAGCCAGAATTCCGCAATCGACCTGAACCAGCCGAACGTTCAGGTCGTAAGACTGCAGGAAGTGTTCGAGGAGGCGATGGACCGGTGCCAGGCACGGCGGCCGGTGCCGGGCTTGCGGATCACCGAGGATGCAGAACTGCTTGTCCGCGCCAACCAGGACAATCTCATCATGGCGTTCACGCACCTGATTGCCAACGCCCAGGATGCTTGCGACACGCGCACCGGGGAGATTGACGTCGATGTCAGCCGCGATGGGGACTGGATCACGTGCCGGATCACCGACAACGGCGAGGGCATGGATGCCGAGTTCATCGAGAAACGCCTCTTCAAGCCGTTCGACTCCACCAAGAGCACCAAGGGCATGGGAATCGGCGCATACCAGTGCAAGCAGATCATTGGGCGCATCGGCGGCCGCATCGATGTCCAAAGCCGCGTGGGTGAAGGCACGACCTTCACTGTCCACCTGCCCGCAGCCCACGCGAAAGCGGAAGAAACACCGTCCGGGCCCTGACTCGACCATTCGGCGCTCCGCCTTGATGATGGTATCCTTGCCGCTCGGCAATGCGGTGCAACATGAACCGTAGCAGGACAGGAAACCGATGAAGACACCGACGATCTCGAACCCCTTCGCTTCGAAGGCCGCCCAGGAGTTCAGCGTTCCGGACCAGATCAACTACGAGCCCGGCGCTTACGAGAAGACGCTGGAAGCAGCGTTCGAGTTGATGAAGCGGCCGTTCGAGTCGCCGGGCTGGCGCAATATCCAGCGCCAGCATCTCAAGAACAGGATGACCGTGTGGGAGCGCCTTCGTGTCCTGACCGACAAACAACCCAAAGTCCTGTTCCAGAACTGGGGCCCGAACCTGGACGGCGCCTCCATCGTCACGGCGATCGTCAACATCGACGGCCGGGAAACCGCAGTCTATGGCCATGACTTCACGGTCCGCGCCGGTTCGATGGACGCGACCAACGGCAAGAAGCTCGCAAGGCTGTTCGAACTCGCCGGCAGCCGGAAGATTCCCCTCATCGGCATGAACGATTCATCCGGGGCCTACGTGCCTGCGGGTGTCGGCGGGCTGGACGGATATGCCGAGGCGTTTACGGCCTTGCGCAAAATCAGCGGCGTCGTACCCTCGATCATGTGCATGTTCGGGTTCAACGCGGGCGGTGGCTCCTACCTGCCGCGCCAGGGCAGCTTTTTGATCCAGCCGAAAGAGACCTTCTTCGGCCTGACCGGCGCCGGCGTGGTCAAATCCGTGCTCGGTGAAGACATCGAACCTGACGATCTCGGTGGACCGAAGGTTCACAGCCAGAGCGGCGTGACCGACTTCGTGGTCGAAGACGAGGTTTCCGCGCTGTTGAAGGCGCGCGAACTGCTCAAGTACCTGCCCGGTAACAATTCAGAGAAGGCGCCTTTCCAGGCGACTTCCGATCCCATCAACCGCAAGACCTGGGACATCGACCTGCTGTTCAAGAACGCGTTCAATTCGCCCTCCGGCTTCAACACGCCGTTCGACGTCAGCATCATCATCCAGCAGATCTGCGATCACGGTGACTACTTTGAGGTCCAACCGGACCGCGCGCGCAACACGATTACCTGCTTCGGCCGCCTTGGTGGCCAGGTCGTGGGCTTTGTCGCCAACAATTCAGCCGTGGGTTCCGGGCAGATCGACATCGACGCCGCCTACAAGAACGCGCGATTTATCCGTTTCTGCAACCTGTACAACATTCCCGTGATCTTCATGGAAGACACCACAGGCTTCCTCCCGGGCCGCGAACAGGAAAGCCGCGGCATCGTGCAAGCCGGACGCGCGATGCTCGATGCAATTATCGATTTGCGTACGCCCCGCTTCCTCGTCCTGATTCGCAACGCAATCGGCGGCGCCTATGCCTCGTACAACAATTACCCGACCGGTGCCGACCTGGTCATCGCATTACCGACAACGCGAGTTGCTGTGATGGGTCCGCCGGGCGTGGAATTCGTATACAAGGATGAGCTGCGCTCGCTGCGAGGCAGCGTGAAAGCCCGCACCACCGATGAACAGGAGCGCCTCATCGGCGAGGGCCTCTCGCCAGAGGAAGCGGCGAAGATGGCGACAGCGACGGTACGCAGATGGCTGGCCGGTGAGGAAGCGCTGCTCGCGCGCCGGTACGAAGATGAATTGATGAACCCGAGGGAAGCCCTGAGCCTGGGCTCGGTTTCGCAAATTGTCATGCCCTCGGACCTTCGGCAGGTACTCGCCGAACATATGGCCTTCCACCTGGCCCACTACGAACCCGCTCCATTTACGGGAACGCAACGAGAATTCCATTGATCTTCACACGCACACATGTCTGGCTACTGGTATCTCAAAAATCCTCTGATCCATGAACAGCGTCGGCGATCCTCGGCGGATTCCGCCTGGGTTCGTTCCTTCTCCTGTACGGAGCTCCGTCCGCTGATCATCTGCCGTGGGCCGATACGCCTCGAGGCAATGAATGTCTTCGAGGAAATGGGCATTACCCACTATGGGATGCTCCTGTCCGAAAAGGATTCCATTACTTATGCGAGCGCGCTCTCGCCCGAACTGCGCAAGCAGCTCGATCCCGCCCGCGTCCATCGCGTGCAGGACTATACCGGCGCGTCGCGCGAGGAACGTAGCGAGCGCATTCGCCAGATCGTCAAGATCGCGAAGGACAACGGCTATGACGCCGTGTTCGCGGGCTATGGGTTCATGGCCGAGGACGAGGCGCTGGTCTCGGCGCTCGAGGAAGCGGGCCTCAACTTCATCGGCCCGTGTTCGCGGACCGTGAAGTCAGCCGGCAGCAAGGACCTGGCGAAACGCACCGCGCTGGCGGTAAACGTCTCGGTCACACCGGGTGTCGACAACGCGACTATCCTGACGCTCCTGGAGCGTCATCCGGATCGGGACGCCATCCTCACCCTCGCCCAAACACACGACCTCGATGTCGAGCGCAACCTGCTCGAGGCGGCCGAGTCGCTCGAGGAGATCGCGGAGCTTGTGCTGGAAGCCAGCTACGAGGCCGGCATTGACCTCTTCACCATTGACGATCTGGCCGCGACATTGTCCGGGCAGATCGAACGGCTGTTTGGCGAGCATCCAAAGAACCGAATACGCCTCAAGGCGATCGGCGGTGGTGGCGGCAAGGGCCAGCGCATTCTGTCGGCGCCGAGCCAATTCAAGGGTTCTGACGAGGAAAAGCTGGCGCGCGCGGTCGCGCAGACCGAACCGCTGCTTCGAGAAGTACTCTCGGAAGTCAAGGCAGGCGGTGTCGGCGACAACAAGAACGTGCTCGCGGAACTCAACGTCGAAACCGTTCGCCACGTCGAAATCCAGGTGGTCGGCAATGGCGACTGGTGCATGACGCTCGGCGGCCGGGACTGCTCGGTCCAGATGAACGAGCAGAAGCTGCTCGAAATCTCGATGACGCAGGAAGAACTGGAAGAGGCGAGCCAGGCTGCGCTCGCGTCCGGGCACGACGCTGCATCAAAAGCCCTCGATACCGACCGTCGGATCCTGGCGGCAATGGAAGACGAAGCGTCTCGCTTCGGTGCCGCGGTTGGGCTCGACTCCGTTTCGACATTCGAGTGCATCGTCGACAACGGCCAACACTATTTCATGGAGATGAACACGCGGATCCAGGTCGAACACCGCGTCTCCGAACTCTGCTATGCACTGCGCTTTACGAATCCGGACAATGCCTCAGAGTCGTTCGTGGTCAACTCGATCGTCGAACTCATGGTGCTGTTGGCCGTCCACGGCCCAAGGTTGCCGAGACCCGAGCGCGAGCGCCGCGAAGGCGCCGCCGTCGAAGCACGTCTCAACGCAAGCGATGACGCGCTCAAGCCTCACGCCGGCGGTGTGATCACCTACTGGTCGGATCCCATCGAAGGCGAGATACGCGACGACCAGGGCATCTGCCTGCGCAACCCCGACACCGACATGTTCATGAAGTACCACCTCGCCGGCGCATACGACTCGAACATCGCGTTGCTGCTGACGACCGGCCCGGAGCGGCCGACCGCGTTTGCACGCATGGCGGAAGTCTTCCGGCAAATGCAGCTTCGCGGCGAATCGCTCGCGACGAACGCCAGGTTCCACTACGGCCTCGTCAACTGGTTCATCGGCAACGGTGTCGATGCACGTCCGGCCACGAATTTCGCAATGCCCTACCTTGCCGCGGTGGGCAAGCTGAAGCAGGCTGCTGACGAGGTCGACATCGTGCGCGCCTATGCGCAGATCGAACAGAAGCATGTCGGCCGTAGCGATGACAAAGCCTGGCGCGGCGCCGTCTCCGAAATACTCACCCGCAAGACCAGCCTGCTGGCGCGCGCACTCAATGTGATGCTCGCCGAGCCGCATTTCCTTGCCGGCTGGCTCGCTGTCAACCGGCAGCACTTCACCATCGACGAAGGCGGCGTTACATGGCGCACGAACCCAATGGTCGTGCTCGCGGGTCTGTATCATTACCTCAATATGGATGCGCGCGATGGCGCGCCCGCGCTCTACGCGATATGGGATCACGACCAACTCTTGCTCGAGGAAGGCCTCGACTTCTATCGCGAACTCGAAGCGAAGACCGGGGAGTCCGACTGGCTCGCGCTGGACCGACTGGTTCGTTCCGGCGGCATCAAGTCCGACCAGGCGAGCGAGATTGAGCGCGCGCACGAAGGCTTCCAGCTCGGTCTCGAAATCCTCTCGGTATTGCCCTGGATCGGGCATCGCTCCGGATTTTTCGACCTGAGAGTCATGCCGGATCTTTCGATCGAGATACCTGCCGACCTGTTTGATGCCGATGTCCGCGCCGCCGGCCTGCGCGCATTGTCGCCGCCACCTGTGGCGGCAGCCGACGAGATACTGGCCCCGACCGGCGGTATGTTCTACGCACGCGAGGCACCCGACCGGGAAGCGTTCGTCTCCGCGGGCGATCACTTCGAAGCGGGCGACGCGCTCTGCATCATCGAAGTCATGAAGATGTTCAACAAGGTATATGCTCCTTTCGCCGGCACGGTGACCGATGTCCTGCTCGACACCGATGCGACGATCGTCAAGAAGGGAGATGTACTGTTCAAGGTCAAGCCGGACGACGATTCGATCGTTGACGGCGACGGCGGCGGCGACGAGCGACTCGAAACCGGGACACGCGCGTTTCTCTCGTTCATCGGTGTCGGCACACCCGGTTAACTTTCAAAACACGAGGACCACCCAATGATCACCGCGTTGGATCACATCGCGATCGCAGTGCCCGATCTCTCTCGCGCCATCGAACGGTTCATGAATGACTTCGGCATCAAGTTCGAGGGCACCGAGGAAGTCGAGGCCGCGAGAACGACAACGGCCTTCTTCCCGATGGACGGCACCAGTATCGAACTGGTACATCCGCTCGATGGTGACGGACCCCTGGTCAAGTATCTCGACAAGTATGGCCCCGGCATTCATCACATCTGCTTCCGGTCCGATGACCTCGATGCCGACATTGCGCGCCTCAGGGAGAAGGGATACATCTTTACTGCCGACGAGCCGAGCATCGGCGCGCACAACACCCGCGTGATCTTCATTCACCCGAAGTGCTGTGACGGCGTCCTCATCGAGCTCAACGAATACCCGGGAGATCACTGATGGCAGCCAAGTACTCGCCCAAGGACACAACCTACGCAGAGTGGAAGGCCGCGGCGGAAAAGCAACTCAAAGGCGGTGAGGTCGAATCTCTCGCGGGAGAGAACGCTGAAGGCATCGCGATGAAGCCGCTTTATACGCGCGAGGACCTCGACCGACTCGACTTCACCAACACCATGCCCGGCTTCGAACCCTACATCAGGGGGCCACAAGCCACCATGTACGCCGGCCGACCCTGGACCATCAGGCAGTACGCCGGCTTTTCAACGGCGGAAGAATCGAACGCGTTTTACAAGCAACTCCTCGCCGAAGGCGGCCAGGGTGTTTCGGTCGCCTTCGACCTTGCGACCCATCGCGGGTACGACTCCGATCACGAACGCGCCATTCACGACGTCGGCAAGGCGGG
>JAGRIN010000126.1 GCA_020443245.1 Pseudomonadales bacterium | reverse complement strand
CCCGTCTGTGGACGTTCACAGTATCATGCGAGCCATGCACCGGCCCGGTTCATAACAGGATCTTAACCAGAAATGACGCTGGCGCTTGTGTTAAATGCGCAATCATTCTGTTAGGTTTTGCCCGCTCGAAAAACCCCGCTGCGATACGAGGTATCCATGTCCGCCATCAAGCAATTCGTACTCTTTCTTATCACTGTAACGGTAGCCTGCATCGCACAGGCAGAGCCGCCACGTCTGGTCGTCCAGGTCACCGTCGACCAGTTGCGTGGCGACTTGCTGAATCGCTACCGCGACCATTTCATCGACAAGCGAGGGGAGCAGGGATTCATTCGCTTCTATGAAAAGGGAACGCGTTACACCAATGCACATTTTCGCCATGCGAATACGGTGACCGGCGCCGGGCACGCCACGCTCGCGACCGGGGCATTGCCTTCACAACACGGTATCGCCGCCAACGACTGGTATGACGTCGTGACGCACCATGAGGTCAGTTGCGCTGAAGATCCCGCAACAACCCTGATCGGCGCAAGCGGCACCGGTGCCTCGCCCGCAATGCTGACGGCGTCGACGTTTTCAGATGAATTGTCGATGGCGACGGGTGGGCAGGCAAAGGTCTACAGCGTGTCGATCAAGGATCGCGGTGCTGTGTTCACAGGCGGTCATCTCGGCAAGTCGTTCTGGCTCAACAAGTCGAGCGGCAACATGGTGACCAGTTCTTACTACTACGATGCCGCACCCGCGTTCCTTTCCGCGTTCAACGATTCAGGTTTGAAGGACAAGTGGGTTGGCGAGGCGTGGGGTCTTGTCCTGCCGCCAGGCGAGTACCACAACGACGCAGTCAACCAGCCGTTCCAGAGCCGTCCGCACGGATTCGAGGCAGGGTTTCCGCACCGGATGCCGGCGCAGGCAGGCGCGGACTATTACGGCTTGCTGAGCTATACGCCATTTGGCGACCAGCTTCTCGCGGCTTTCGCCAAGCAGTTGGTTGAATCGACCGACATGGGCGCGGACGACGTAACCGATTACCTGGCCATCAGCTTTTCGACCAACGACTACATCGGGCATAACTTTGGCCCATACAGCCTGGAGGCAGAAGACAACCTCGTGCGCCTGGACCGGACGCTGGCGGACCTCTTCGCATTTCTCGACAAGCGCATTGGCATGAAGCACGTGCTCGTCGTGATCTCCGCCGATCACGGTGTCGACGCAATTCCCGAGTACAAGAAGTTGAAGGGTATGCCGGCGGTGCGGGAAGACCTGCGGCCTGCGATTGCGTCTGTCGCGGCGTCGCTCGCCAAACTCTACGGCACCGATGCGCGGCTCATCGAACATGTTGGCGGCTCCGGAATTTACCTGAGCGAGGATGCCATTGCGAAAGCGGGCCTCGACAAAGCCGCCGTGGCGCGTGAGACCGCGCGACTTGTGTCTCAGATTCCGGGCGTCGCGCTCGCGATGACCGGCGCTGAGCTGACGGGCCGGGACCTCAGTTACGATCCGATCAAACTGAAGCTGCAACACGCTTTTGTGCCGGGCCGTTCAGGCGACGTGATGATCGTCCTCGAGCCGTCCACGCTTGTCTCGCCGCGACCGGCTGCCTCGCACGGTACGCCGTGGAACTACGATACCTATGTACCGCTGTACTTCACCGGCTGGAAGGTGAAGACCGGGGCGATCAGCCGGCGAGTCTCGCCCGAAGACATCGCCGTGACGCTGTCTTCGGTGCTGGGCATCGATTCGCCTGACCGCGCAACCGGTTCGGTGCTCGGGGAAATCGCTGACCTGCATTGAGGCAGGCTACATCGGGTCACTAGGCCGGCCAGTGTGTTCGCGCTTCGGCAATGAGCGTCGGCACGTCCCGGGGGCGAAGTACGCGCGCCTCGACCGCGCGGTTCGCCGCTGCTTTGAACTGCTCGAGGTATGCGTCGAGGCTGCCATACATCGCCGCGGCTTTGTCTGCCGGGAATGGGTCGCAGGAACCTCCCAACATAGCGATGATGCCTTCGTCGCGCGGAATCGCGCTGTTCTTCGCAAGCGGTGCCTCGACCTGAGGCAACCGGATGCCCCCCTTTGCGAGACCGTTCGCATCTCGTACGACCTCAGGCGGCGTGCCGGCAAATTCGATCCTGGGCGTGATTGGCGGCGCAATGCCGTCGGCCAGCCAGCGATGCATGTGGTAGTAAACCGCGTCGTAGAGCAGGCCCATCGGAATCCGGTTGATACCGGGCTCTGCGGGACGGCCTGTGATGCTGTCGCGTTCCTGTAACTGTTGCCTTGTGACCTGGACCTGCTGGGAAACGTGGCAAGTGCCAGCGGATTCCCAGTAGCGGAATGTGTCGGAATCCGGTTGGCGAACGGCGTAGCAGGCGATCGCTTCCAGTTCCGAATTGACGACGAAGATCGGCACGCCGAGATCGTCGCGCAACAGATTCGAACCGGTGATACGGTTCTGTGCGCCCTCGGCGGTGGGCTGGTTGATGTTGACGACCGTGTCGCCGACCTCGAGCGGTGTGCCGCGGCCGAAGTAAATGGCGAGGATGAAACCGTCGAGGGCGCCGGTCTGGGGCTGGATCGCGTTGATGTAGGTCGCGAGGCGTCCTGCCGATTGTGATGCGCCAAGTGCGACGACGCGTTTGACCTTGAGTCCGCCCATGGGGTCCGGTTCGCCTTGTCGGTTCGGGCCGACCGAGCGGGCGGCCTGGGTGAAGATGTCGAACGAATAGTCGTCCGAGGCGATGGCGAGATCGCCGTAGCGCTCCGGGTCCCAATGCGCGAGACCCTGGCGTACCGGTGGAAGCCCCTCGATGCCCACTTTCTGCGTCGTCAGGCATACCAGTGCAAAGCCGCCCTCGAAAATCTCGAGACTCTCGGCCCCGAAAAGATCGTACCCTGCGGTGACGTTATTCCAGGTCAGGATGACCGTGCCGTTGAATTTCTCCGGGTCCCGCGGCCGGTAGACGATGAACCGTGTCTTGAACGGTGCCTCGCCCGCCACCTCCGCTTGCCAATGACCGTCCCGGCGTGACGTCGAGTTGTCGACATCCCGGTATCGCGAGGCGGTGCCGGCAAGAAAGTATTCTTCTTCGATGTAACCCAGACTCGCCACATCTTGCAGCGATGCGGCAAATGGCCACCCGTGTTTTCCGCCCGATACCGGTCCCCTGACCGTTGCGGTGTCGGTTGTTGCGACGTTCATTCTGCTCCCTCCTGCTTCCTGGAATGAAGGAGTGTACCGCTAACCGTCAGCAAGTGGCGTGGCTGAGAATGAGAATGCATTCAATACCTGTTACCCGGTATATCTGGTACTCGTTTTGGCATTCCTAACGCGATATGATCACTTTTTGTCCAGAATGAGACCCGAATGGCCAGATCCGTTAAGCAAAGTGCGCTCGCGACCCCACTGGTTGCACCCATCAGACCGCCCAGAGTGACGATATCCCAGGTCGTGCGGGCAGCGGCTGAACGATACCTCGAGCAGCCCGGTAACGATGAGCGAACCGACCTGTACGAACTTGTCCTGGTCGAAGTCGAGCGCGCACTGCTCGAGGCCACGTTGGCCCATACTGAGGACAACCAGTCTGAAACCTCGCGGATACTTGGCCTGAATCGAGGCACCCTTCGAAAAAAGCTTGGAAAGTACGGCCTGCTCTGAGGGGCCGTACGAGAGGCGTCAGTGGGCGGCAACCTGCTCTGCTGGTTTGCGCATGAAGATCATGGTGGGAACCGCGACAAGGTAGGCAACCCCGAGCCAGAGAAAGATGTCGTTGAAAGCGAGCGTCTGTGCCTGGATCGCAACACGTGACGCCATCATGGAGAGGGCAGCCGTAGCCGGGTCCGGTGTCGATGCCAGCATGGCTTCGGCCTGAGCCAGTTGCTCGGCGACGACCGTGCGTCCCGCGTCGATGGCAGGAATGATCTGGTTCCAGTGATAGTCGAAGCGAATGTCGCGTACGGTATCCATGACCGCGAGGCCGACCGCGCCACCGAGATTGCGCATCACGTTGAAAAGGCCACTGGCATTGCCGAGCTCGCTTGCCGGCAATGTGCCGAGCGCGATTCTTGTGATCGGGATGATGCACAGAACGAGTCCCATGCCACGGACGACCTGCGGCCAAAAGAAGACCTCATATCCCGCGTGATCCGTCAGGGTCGCATTCATGATCGAGCCGGTCCCGACGAGCGCGAGTCCGATCGTCAGCAGTATTCTCGGATCGAGTTTGTCTGATGCGCGACCGGCTATCGGCGCCGTGCAGAACATGGCCGCGCCGGTGACGAACATGATTTCCCCGATTTGCAGGCTGTTGAAGTGACGTATTTGCCCCAGGTAGAGCGGCATGAGGTAGACGAGGCCGTAAAGCGCCATGCCGAGCAGGAACCCGAGTGCGGTGCCGATGGCGAAGTTCCGGTTGCGAAAGGCAAGCAGGTCGACACACGGGAATTTCGCGCGCGCCGTGCGATAAAGGAACCAGGCGCCACTGACGCAAGAGACGATCGCGAGTGTCGTGATCAGGTCGCTCGAAAACCAGTCATCGCCCGGACCTTCCTCGAGCACGTATTCGAGCGTCCCCAGAAACAGCGCCATGAGCAGCAACCCGAGATAGTCGAATCGCCGGATGAGGGAAAAGTCGGGCTTGTCGAAATCGAGGCACAGCCAGACGCCCGTCGCCGCGATCATGCCGGGCAGGACATTCATCAGGAAGAGCCAGTGCCAGCTTGCGTGCTCTGTGATGAATCCCCCTAGCGTGGGACCGATCGATGGTGCCAGCGTCGCGGTCAGGCCCATCACCGCTTGTACCGAGCCCATGACACGTTGCGGGAATATGCCGAAGCTGATGGTGTATGCAATGGGGATCATTGCGCCGCCGATGAACCCCTGGAGTGCGCGCAGCACAACCAGCTCGTTCAGCGTGGTCGCCATGGCGCAGCCGACGCTGGCAAACGTAAAACCGATTGCGGAGATTGCGAACGCGCCGCGTGTTGAGAAGACCTTCACGAGCATGCCCGACAGCGGAATCATGATCACCTCGGCGATCAGGTAGGCCGTCTGGATCCAGGAGATTTCCTCGGGCGTTGCCGAAACGCCGGCCTGGATCTCGTTGAGCGAGCTCGCGACGATCTGGATATCGAGAATCGCCATGAAGAGCCCGAGGATCGCGGCCACGAATCCGATTCGTTGGCGAACGGGTGGCATGTCGACTTCCATCGTGGACACCGCCTAGTCGTCGGCCGTACCGGCGTGGTCGCTGCCGCGGGGGCGCGCCTGGTAGCTGAGGCCGGTCCCTGTCGTGCGCGTATCGACTTGTGTAACGACAGAGAGGCCAGGGCGGAGCCGGCCGATCCCTGCGGCGGGTTCGTCGATCCGGATACGCACCGGGACGCGCTGCACGATCTTGTTGAAGTTGCCGGTCGCATTGTCCTGCGGCAACAGGCTGAAAGCTGACCCGGTCGCGGGCGCGAGCGACTCGATCGTGCCGTGGAAGGTGACATCCGGGAACGCATCGACGTGAATGGTTGCCGTCTGCCCGATGGACATTGCCGAAATCTGCGTCTCCTTGAAGTTTGCCGCGACGTAAACCTCGGAGACCGGCACGACACGCATCAGTACAACGCCTGGCGAAGCCATCGCACCGGCGTGTGCAGTGATGTCGCCAACGACGCCATTACGCTTCGCGACGATCCGCGTCTTGGCGAGCCGCACCTTCGCCAAATCAAGATTTGCGCGCGCTGCATCCAGGTTGGCGCTTGCGCTGGATTGCCTCGCGCGTATGACGGTCAGTTGCTGCTTCTCGGCCAACAGGCCCGCTTCGGCTTCTGCCACTGAGGCCTTCGCGACCGTCGCATTCGCCTGCGCCGTTTCGAGGTCCTGGCGCGACCCGTAGGACTGCTCGTTCAGCGCTTTTGCACGGTCGAGCGCGAGTGAAGCGCGTTCGGCCTCGGCCTTGGCCGCCACGATACTCGCCTTCGCGCGCTCGACGTTCTGGTGTTGCAGCGAGAGTTCCTCTTCGACCTGTTTGATCCCGGCCTCCTGGACTTTGACCTGCGAGGTTGCTTGTCGCACTTGCGCTTCGAAGTCGCTGCTGTCGAGTTCGACGAGCAGGTCGCCGGCCCGGACCTGCTGGTTCTCTTTCACAGCGACACGTTGGATGCGGCCGGTGATCTCCGGCCGGACGTCGATGACATCCGCCTTCACATAACCGTCGTCGGTTTCTTCGATAAATCGCCCTGTCTCATACCAGTGCCAGGTGAAGAGGCCTGCGCCGGTGAGGACCGTGCCGAGGACGATGGCGAAAATCGCCAGTTTGCGCTTGTCGGGTTTCATGAATTTGCCCCGTATTTCAGGAGATCCCGTATTTCAGGGAGATAATGATGCATAAAGATGTGTAAGTTACATTACACTTGACGTGTAACGCAGGTTACACTACAGTTTTTCGATGTCAACCGCGACAGTGACATTTCTCTTATTCCTGGAGAGTTGATGAGCGAGCCCGAAAAACCCTATGAGGTCGCGGACCCGGACTATTCACCACGGGAACGTGGGCTCAAACGTCGTGACCTCATCCTCGACGCGGCGATGGAGGTCTTTCTCGAGCGTGGTTTCGAGGCAGCCAGCCTTTCCGAGATCATGGCTCGTGCCGGTGGCTCGCTCGCCACGCTCTATCGCCTGTTCGGGAACAAGGAGGGCCTGTTCACTGCGGTGATCGAGCGACGCGGGCAAAGTATCTTCGGCGAGTTGGAAATTCCGGATGCGGACGATGATGTGAGGGCGTTTCTCGAAGCGTTGGGGCGTCGCTTGCTGGACCTGCTGCTGTCCGCTGATGTCATTCGGCTCAACCGCCTTATCCTTGCTGAGGGCGTACGCAATCCAAGGATTCGCGAGATATTCATGGAACAGGCGCCCAACCGGATGTACCGGTTTCTCTCTGGCTACCTGGAGCAGGAAATCCGGGCCGGCAAACTCGCGTCCGATCTCGATGCGCGCCTCGCGGCCATACAATTCGTCGAAATGATTCGCGGGCCCTTCTACTTGCGTGGCTTGCTCGGTGAAGCGGTCGACCAGACCCCGGAGGCCGAGCGGGACCGGATCGTTCGAGAAGCGGTGAAGCGCTTCCTTTACGGCGCCGCACAGCAGTAACGGGTGCGCGCTAGCGAAGTGGTTCGCGGCTGCGATCCTGCATCCAGGCAAGGCCGACGATGCCGACGATCGCGAGCGCAATGAGGTAGCCGGCCGGGGCGAGTGAATTCCCCGTCGTCTCGATCAGCCAGGTCGCGACCATCGGCGTCGAACCGCCGACCACGCCGAGCCCGATGTTGAACGCAACCGAATAGCCGGAGAGTCGGTCCTCTGTCGGAAACAATTCGACAAATGTGGCCGGCGCCACGCCGCACGGGATTGCGATAAGCGCTGCAAGTACGAACTGCACGGAAACCGAAGCCAGCACATCGCCATCGCGAATCCACCAGAAAAGCGGCACGCAAATCAACGCCATTGCCGCGAACGCGGCGCTCATTAGCCGTGTCCGGCGGACGTAGTGGTCGGAGAACCATCCCGCGACCGGAATGAGCACGACCATCATGGCGGTCGCGGCCGTGTTGATGCGCATCGCCTCGCCGAGATCCATACCGGCGTAGTCGTGCAGCCAGTTCGGCAGGTAGACGAGCGTGATGTAGAACACAGCGCCATATCCGGACGCGAACAACAGGCCCTGGATCGTCTCTCGCCGGTTGCGCGTGAAGGCGAGCCGCAGCGGTGAACTCTTGCCGTGATCCACTTCATGCTGCTTGAAATGCTTCGACTTTGGCAGGTGACGACTGAGCAGTATCCCGATGCAGCCCAACACGGCACCGAACAAGAACGGCAGCCGCCAGCCCCAGTCATGCAGTGTTTGGTCGTCCAGAAAGTTCGTGGCGGCGGCAGCGAGTCCCGAACCGATGAGCATGCCGAGCATGCTGCCCACGTTCGCCCAACTCCCGGACTGCCCCCGCTCGTCATCCCTTGCCGTCTCGACCAGGTAGGTGACCGAACTCGAGAATTCCCCACCGACGGAAAGACCTTGTATGAGC
>JAGRIN010000125.1 GCA_020443245.1 Pseudomonadales bacterium | reverse complement strand
TTTCGGTTGCCGGCAATGTGGTCGGACAGGTCAATGGGCTCGCGGTGACGTCGGCAGGACCGTTGACCTATGGATTCCCGTCGCGCATCACGGCGTCGATCGGCCCGGGCAGCGCCGGTGCGGTGAACATTGAACGCGAGTCGGATCTCTCCGGTGCGGTACATACCAAAGGTTTCTTGATCCTGACCGGGCTGCTCCGCTATGCCTTGCGCCTGGATCATCCGATGGCTTTCTCTGCCTCGATCGCGTTTGAGCAGACCTACGGCGGCATTGATGGTGACTCCGCCTCGGGCGCCGAATTCTGTTGCCTGATGAGTGCGCTCACCAGTGTGCCGATCCGGCAGGATCTCGCGATGACCGGTGCAGTCGACCAGAAAGGCAACATCCTGCCGATCGGGGCGGTGACCGAGAAGATCGAAGGATTCTTCGATGCCTGCAAATCGGTCGAGTTCACGGGCACACAGGGCGTCGTCATCCCCGCGACGAATGCGGGTGAACTGATGCTTCGCGACGACGTCGTGGAGGCAGTATCGGCCGGTACATTCTCAATCTATGCCATCGAGCGCATCGACCAGGCGCTCGGAATCCTGCTCAATTGCCCGCCCGGCTCGCTGGACGACAGCGTTTATGGCGGTGACACCGTGCTTGGGCTTGCGCAGAAAAGGGCCGACGATTTCTGGGAAATTGCGGCACGCAGCAACGGCAAGCGTTGAACAACCTGCCTGCTTTTCTGTATCTTAGGCACCCCTTTTACCCAAGTGTTTGAGCCATGAACAGCGCCGAGTTGCGTAAGGCATTTCTGGACTTTTTCGAGAGCAAGGGGCACAGGATCGTCGACTCGTCGGCGCTCGTGCCTGATAACGACCCGACCCTGCTCTTTACGAACGCGGGCATGGTCCAGTTCAAGGAAGCCCTGGCGCTGCGGGAGAATCGTGGTTACAAACGCGCGGCGAGCTGCCAGCGCTGCGTGCGCGCAGGTGGCAAGCATAATGATCTCGACAACGTCGGGTATACCGCGCGCCACCATACGTTCTTCGAAATGCTCGGCAACTTCAGCTTCGGTGACTACTTCAAGCGCGAGGCAATCGGCTGGGCGTGGGAGTTTCTCACCGAGGTCTTGAAGTTGCCGCCGGAGCGCCTCTGGGTCACCGTCCACACCAGCGACGATGAGGCAGAGCGCATCTGGGTCGACGAGATCGGATTCGACAAGAATCGCGTCACACGGCTGGGCGATGACGACAACTTCTGGGCGATGGGCGATACAGGTCCGTGCGGCCCGTGTTCCGAGATCTTCTACGACCATGGACCGGACGTGCCAGGCGGGCCGCCCGGATCGGAGAATGACGACCTCGATCGATACGTCGAGATATGGAACCTGGTGTTTCCGCAGTACGACCGTGCCGCTGACGGTACGATGACGCCGCTCGAAACCCCCGGCGTGGACACGGGCATGGGGCTCGAGCGCATCGCGGCTGTCATGCAACATGTTCACAGTAATTACGAGATCGACACGTTCCAGGCGCTGATCTCTCGTGCTGCGCAATTGCTGGGGCGGTCGGACCTCGACAATCCTTCGCTGCGTGTAATCGCGGACCACATCCGCTCTGCGGCTTTCCTGATCGCTGATGGCGTGTTGCCGTCGAATGAAGGACGGGGCTATGTCATGCGCCGGATCATTCGTCGCGCGCTGCGTCACGGCCACAAATTGCAGACCAGCGGGCCTTTCTTCCACAAGATGGTGCCGACCCTGGTGGAACAGATGGGTGACGCTTATCCGGTGCTGTCTCGTTCGGCAGGGCAGATCGAGCGCATCCTTTTGAAAGAGGAAGAGCAATTCGATCTCACACTCGACCAGGGCATGAAGATCCTGGGCGAAGCGATCCAGGTTATGGAAGGTACCGAGATACCCGGCGAAGTTGTCTTCCGCCTGTACGATACTTATGGATTCCCGACGGACCTGACGGCCGATGTGGCGCGTGAGCGTGGCCTCACCATTGACATGGCAGGGTTCGATCGAGAGATGGAAGCGCAACGCCAGCGCGCCCGTGCCGCGAGCAAATTCGCTGCAGTCGACACGGCAAAATTCAATCTCGACATGGTCACGGCGTTCTGTGGTTACGAGTCGCTCACCGGTACATCGCGTGTATCCGCGCTGTTCGTCGCCGAGCGTCCGGTCGATACGGCGAACGAGGGCGATGACGTACTCGTTGTGCTCGACAAGACTCCGTTCTATGCCGAGTCAGGCGGACAGGTCGGTGACACTGGCCGACTGCACGCCAACGGCAAGACGCTCGATGTGCTGGACACGGTCAAGAGCGGCGATGCCTTCCTTCACAAGTGCAAGATCCTGGAAGGCACGGTTTCTGTCGGCGATGAGTTGACCGCCGAAGTCGACCGGCGGCTGCGTGACGCCACGCGTCGGAACCATTCGGCAACGCACTTGTTACACGCTGCGCTGCGGCACGTTCTCGGAGAGCACGTCAACCAGCGTGGATCGCTTGTCGACCCTGATCGACTGAGATTCGACTTCTCTCACTTTGAAGCAGTGACGCGAGATGAGCTGCGCACTATCGAACGATTGGTCAATGAGCATGTGCGTCGGAACTCGACAATCCAGACGGAAGTGATGGATCTCGATGCTGCCCGTGAGAAGGGCGCCATGGCGTTGTTCGGCGAGAAATATGCCGAGCAGGTTCGCGTGCTGACGATGGGTGACGGCTTCTCGGTGGAACTCTGCGGCGGGACGCACGCGTCACGAACCGGAGACATCGGGTTGTTCAAGATTACCTCCGAGCAGGGTATCGCATCGGGTGTGCGCCGCATCGAGGCTGTTACCGGTGCGCGTGCCCTGGAACTGGTAGAGAAGCTCGAAGAAGACCAGTTGACGGCAGCCGAGCTGCTCCGCTCGGATCGATCTTCAGTGCTCGACAAGCTGAGGAGCCTGGTCGACCAGAACAAGCGACTCGAAAAGGAAGTCGCCCAGCTCAACATGAAACTGGCGAGCGGCGGCGGTGCCGACATCGCGGAAGGCGCGATCGAACTGTCGGGCACCAGGGTCATCGTTCACCAGCTTGAGGGCGCTGATCCCAAGTCCCTGCCGGACGCCCTGGACCGGCTCAAGAACAAACTCGGTAGTGGCATTGTGGTCCTCGCGTCGGTCAATGATGGCAAAGTGGCATTGATTGCCGGCGTGACGAAGGATTTGACGTCCAGGGTCAACGCAGGTGAGCTCGTCAATCACGTCGCTGTCCAGGTAGGTGGCAAGGGCGGCGGCAGGCCGGATATGGCGCGTGCCGGCGGCACTGATGCCGCGGCGTTGCCTGCGGCACTGTCGTCTGTGCGCGCGTGGCTCGAAGAGCGATTGTAAGCACTTTGCAAGGGGCGATTCCCATTTTTCGCTGATTCCTGTTAAATAGGCGCCCTTTGTCGACCCCTTCAACCCAGAACCCCATTTGATCCGGACCCGCTGTTATGTCCCTATTCGTGCAGAAGTTTGGCGGCACGTCGGTCGCGTCTATTTCGCACATCGAGAACGTTGCCCGTCGCATTATCGCGACCCGCGAGGCGGGGCATGATGTCGTGGTGGTCGTCTCTGCAATGGGGCATGAGACGGACCGCCTGGTCGACCTTTCGAACGAGATAGGTACGCTGACACCTCCGATGTTCCGCGAGATGGACGTACTTCTCTCGACGGGTGAGCAAGTCAGTATCGCACTGGTGGCAATGATGCTCACGAAGATGGGTTGTCCGGCGAGATCGTTCACAGGCGGTCAGGTGAGGATCACGACCGACTCGAGCCATACGAAGGCGCGTATCGAGCACATCGACGAGTCGAACCTGCGTGGTGACATTGAAGCGGGTATTGTGCCGGTTGTCGCCGGATTCCAGGGGGTGGACGCGGCAGGCAACATTACAACGCTGGGGCGCGGCGGCTCCGATACCACTGCGGTGGCCCTGGCGGCGGTCCTCAAGGCCGATGAGTGCCAGATCTATACCGATGTGGAGGGCGTCTTTACCACGGACCCGCGTGTGGTCGCCGACGCGCGTTGCCTGACCAGCATTACGTTCGAGGAGATGCTCGAACTCGCGAGCCTGGGCTCCAAGGTGTTGCACACACGCGCGGTGGAGTTCGCAAGCAAATACAGGGTGCCGCTGCGCGTATTGTCGAGCTTCAGGGACGCACCCGGAACACTGATAACCAATGAGGAAGATTCGGCCGTGGAACAACCCATCATATCCGGCATTGCCTTCACGCGTGATGAGGCGAAACTGACCGTCCGGGGCGTCAAGGACGTGCCGGGTATCGCCTCGAAGATCGTGGGTCCGATCAGCGATTCGAACATTGAGGTCGATATGATCGTCCAGAACGTCGCTGCAGATAAATCGACCGATTTCACATTCACTGTACAGCGATCTGATTATGACCAGGCCATGAGCATCCTCAAAAAAGTGGCCCAGGATATTGATGCCAGGGATGTGACAGGCGACAATAAAATCGCCAAGCTGTCCATTGTGGGCGTTGGCATGCGCTCCCATGCGGGGGTCGCGAGCAAAATGTTCAGAATATTGTCTGAAGAGTCGATAAACATTCAGATGATATCGACGTCCGAAATCAAGATTTCTGTCGTCATCGACGAGAAGTATCTGGAGCTCGCCGCGCGAGCGTTGCATTCAGCGTTTGATCTGGCACCGGAGACTGTGAAGGCGTGACGGCTGCCCTGTGCTGCCATCCGGATGGACAGTGATATTGAGAGGAGACCAACATGCTCATTCTAACTCGCCGCGTGGGCGAGACGTTGATGATAGGTGATGACATCACCGTCACCGTGCTCGGCGTGAAGGGAAACCAGGTCCGTATTGGTGTCAATGCGCCCAAGGAAGTCGCGGTGCATCGTGAGGAAATCTACCAGCGCATCCAGTCTGAAGGCGACGATTCCAAAGACGGCACCAACTACTCCTGACGACGCCGGCCCGGCATGGCCGCGGCGTTTCGCGAAGGCTGCTCCCCCTCGCAGCTCTGACCTCCGACCCTCCAACCGATTCCCCATAGCTCTACACTGACCTGGAACCTTGCTTCGGGTGAGGCGCGGCGTTGCGCCCGCGGTCAGGGCACGATCAGGTACTGGCGCGCCGGGTCGTCCTGCGGTGTCGGTTCGCCCACGCCATCCGGCCAGGCCTGTGCGCCGTCCGGCGCGTACTGCAATATGTACGATTTGCGAATGCCATCGGTCAGGTTCGGGCCGGTGCGATGGGGCGTCAGGGAAGAGAAGACCACGATATCGCCGGCCCGGGCCGGCACAGCCACCGCGTCCGGTGGATCGAACAGGCACTGGAAGCCGAGCGGGCCTCGCTCGTGCTTCAGCGTCCCGAGGCGGTGCAGGCCCGGTACGACCCACGGACAGCCGTTCTCGAGCGTCGCATCGTTCAGTGCAACCCAACAGGTCAGGTACTGTTGGGGCTCGGTGTAGGTATAACCATTGTCCTGGTGCCACGGGAACTCGTCGGGGTTGCCGGGCTTTTTGTAGACCGCCTGGTCCCAGTAAAGTCGTGGACGTGGACCCAGCGTGTCCCGGCAGATACCCGCGAGCACCGGGTGCTTGCTGAACGCCTTCAGCATCTCGGACCGGGCAACCAGGTGGATCGTAAAGGTGATCGCGTCCGCCTTCGCAATGCCGTACTGGCCGTCGAAGCGTTCTTTCAACATCTGTTCGAACTTGTGCTCGAACTGGTCGATCTCTGCCGCCACTTCGTTTACTTCATCGCGGGTAAACGCGTTCTCAAACAGGAAGAAGCCCTGTTCATCGTATTGTTGCGCCTGGGCGGGAGAAAGGATTTCGAACGGGCCGCGGTGCGGGGACCATTCGAAGTGTTCGTTGCGGGGATGGCGTTGGAACATGGACTGATTATCGCTGACGGTGGTGTGCTTTGCACAGATGAAGGCAACGAACCTGGCTTCTGAACTCCGCCAGCAAAAAAGGGGCGCTACGGCCCCTTTTATGCTGGCGGAGAGGGAGGGATTCGAACCCTCGATGAGCTTTTAACCCATACTCCCTTAGCAGGGGAGCGCCTTCGACCACTCGGCCACCTCTCCGGATCCGGAAAATAACGATCTGGAAATGAAAATGGCGCGCCCGGAGAGATTCGAACTCCCGACCCCCAAGTTCGTAGCCTGGTGCTCTATCCAGCTGAGCTACGGGCGCGCGCGAGGGGCGTATTATCTTTGTGTGGCCCATACGGGTCAACTTCGGATTCATATAGATGGTGGGCATCTGCGATTTTCCCCGCCCCGGGATGGTGGGTGTCCCCGATTGCTGGTACTGTTCCGGCATCGATACGGTTCGAAAACCACTAAAGAGGGCAATGGAATGAGTGCGGACGGCGATTGGAAAGTAACCATGAACTCGCCAATGGGCTCGCAGCAGGCGACATTGACGCTGGCGACCGACGGCGGAAGTCTCTCCGGCAAGATCGTGGGTCCCCAGGGCACGCAGGAGTTCGACGGCGGCACTGCTGAGGGCGACAGTCTCACCTGGGCGATCAACATGACGCAGCCGATGCCAATGAAGCTCGAGTTCGATGCGAAAGTCGACGGCGACGCCATCAAGGGTAACGTGAAGCTGGGCGCGTTCGGCAACGCGACTTTCGAGGGCACGCGCGCCTGAGGCGCTTCCGGGCCTTCGATGCTACTTTTCGTGACAGGGGCGAGCGGGTCGGGCAAGACCGCTGTGATCCCGGGACTCCGGAAGCGATTCCCGGTGTTCGATGTACACGATTTTGACGAACGGGATGGACCTGCCGCCGAAGAGACGCGCTGGCGGCAGGAGCAGACCGAATACTGGATCAGCGTTGCGATCACCAACCAGCGCCTCGGCAAGGATACGATCGTTTGCGGCGGTGCTGTGTTCGGTGAAATCCTGGCCTGCCCCTCGATTCACCAGATCGACCATCTCGCAGTCTGTTTGCTCGATTGCGCGGACATCGTCCGGGTTGACCGGATGCGACGCGTACGCGGCACCGAGCCTGATATGTCAGTGCTGGCGTGGTCCGCCTGGCTGCGGGTCCATGCCGTTGACCCGACCTGGCACCCGGAAGTCATCAGGGAAAATGGCTACGACCTGATGCGCTGGGACAATTGGAGTGCATGGGAGCGTGACGACCCGAGATGGCAGGTCGCGGTCATCGACACCGGTGGCAAGAAGGTCGAACAGATTACCTCAGCGGTTGCGCGCTGGATCGAAGCGCAGATCAACGCGAAGGACCAGTCGACCAGTTCGCCGCTGCCTCCGCCACAGCCGGATGACATCCTTCGCGAAGAAGGTAACTGAATCCCGTTTTCCGACAGCCTTTGATGAGGAGCCTCCATGACACTCTCGATTGATGTGTTCTGGTCGTTTCGCAGCCCATGGTCCTATCTTGCGACCCCGAGACTGCGCGCGATGCAGGATGACTATGAGCTTGACGTCAACTTCCGCGCGGTCTACCCGATCGCGATCAGGACGCCCGAGTTTTTCCAGTCGGTGAACCCGCTCTGGGGTACTTACCTCATGACCGATGTCCACCGCCATGCGGAGTTTCTCGGCATGCCTTTCAAATGGCCGAACCCGGACCCGGTACGTCAGTATCGCGGCGACGACGGGCGTGCACGCACCGCGCCGGAGCAACCTCATATCGCGCGCCTCACACGGCTCGGCATTGTTGCCGCGGAGCAGGGACGCGGTATCGAATTCGCCGATGAAATCGCGTCCGCGATCTGGTCCGGCAAGGAGAATTGGCATGAGGGCGATCACCTCGCCAAAGCGGCAGCGAGAGCCGGATGTGACCTTGCAGCGATGGACGAGATTGTCCTGCGTGAGGCGGACCGCCTGGAGGCGGCAATACAGAGTAACCAGGCGGATCATACGAAGGCAGGTCACTGGGGCGTCCCGACCTGCGCGTTCCGGGGCGAGCCTTTCTTTGGCCAGGACCGCCTCGACGTCTTGCTCTGGAGGCTCGAAAAGGCGGGGCTCAAACCGCGCCAGAAGTAACGACAAGATACTGTTTTTACAAGGGATTTAAGGGCC
>JAGRIN010000124.1 GCA_020443245.1 Pseudomonadales bacterium | reverse complement strand
TGAACAAGAGCAAAGCCACAAAGCAGGATTGCAGAGACCGCATTCGGGTATTCTAGAGGATGTTGCGTCCGGGTAAATGACCACGACAGGCGGATTCGAATGGCCTTCTATATCGGCAAACGATTGCTGCTCCTCATCCCGACCCTGCTCGGGATCATCGCGATCAATTTCATCGTCGTGCAGTTTGCCCCGGGTGGCCCGGTTGAGCAGATCATTGCGCAGGTGACGACCGGCACAACGTCGACGACGTCTTCGATCAGCGGTGGCGGTGATTCGGGCGTGCAGGGCGATGTCACCAGCGCGACCAGTGAACTTGGCAGTTACGGCCTTGACCCGGCGCTGATCCAGGACCTGCAGAAGCAGTTCGGCTTCGACAAGCCGGCACACGAACGCTTTTTCGAAATGATCGTGAATTACCTGCAGTTCGATTTCGGGACAAGCTTCTTCCAGGATCGACCGGTGGTCGAACTGATTCTCGAACGGATGCCCGTGTCTGTATCGCTCGGGCTATGGTCACTGATACTCATCTACGGCATATCGATTCCGTTAGGCGTCGCGAAGGCCGTTCGTGACGGCACTCGCTTCGACGTCTGGACGAGTACGATTATCTTTGTCGGTTATGCGATCCCCGGCTTCCTGTTCGCGGTCGTGCTGATCGTCGTGTTCGCCGGCGGAAACTACCTGGATCTCTTTCCGCTACGAGGACTGGTTTCCCAGAACTGGTATTCGCTCAGTTGGCCCGACCGCATCATCGATTACTTCTGGCACCTGGCATTGCCCATTACAGCCCTCAGCATCGGCGGCTTCGCCACGCTCACGATGCTGACCAAGAACTCGTTTCTGGAAGAGATCAACAAACAGTTCGTTATCACCGCTCGCGCCAAGGGCCTGACGGAACGCCGTGTGCTTTACGGCCACGTGTTCCGGAACGCGATGCTGATCGTGATTGCCGGGTTTCCGGCCGCCTTCATCGGCCTGTTCTTTACCGGCGCGCTACTGATTGAAGTCATCTTTTCCCTGGACGGAATGGGCCTGCTCAGCTACGAAGCCGTCATCAAGCGTGACTATCCGATTCTCTTCGGGACCGTTTACATGTTTACGTTGGTAGGACTGGTGACACACCTGATCGGTGACATCACCTATGTGCTGGTTGACCCGCGCATCGACTTCGAGGGCCGCGACTGATGAACCCGGTTGCCGAGCGACGATGGAACCAATTCAAGGCGAACCGTCGCGGGTACTACTCTGCCTGGGTCTTTCTCGTGCTGTTCGGCTTGTCGCTGATTGCCGAGTTCATCGCCAACGACAAACCGATTGTGATGAAACACGATGGGCGGCTCTGGTTCCCGGTCCTCGTCAGCTACACGGAAAAGGAACTGGGCGGGACGCTACCGATCGAGGCGCAGTACAAGGACCCTTACGTCCAGGCGCTGGTGGAAGACAGCGGCGGTTGGATGATCTGGCCGATCGTACCGTACACCTACAATGAGCCGGACCGTTTCATCGACTCGGCCGTGCCCGCGCCTCCTTCGGCCGAGCACTGGCTCGGCACCGACGATGTCGGTCGCGACACGTTGGCGCGACTCATATACGGTTTCCGCCTGTCAGTGTTGTTCGGACTTTCGCTGACGATATTGAGCTCAACGATAGGCGTCACCGTTGGTGCACTGCAGGGCTATTTCGGCGGCATGGTGGATTTGTTGGGTCAACGTGCCGTGGAGATCTGGGCGGGGCTCCCGGTACTGCTTCTGCTCATCATCCTGGCGAGCGTGGTGGAGCCGAACGTGTTCTGGCTGCTCGGCATTCTCACGATGTTCAGTTGGATGCCGCTCGTCGGTCTTGTACGCGCCGAGGTGCTTCGAACCCGCAATTTCGAGTATGTCCGCGCCGCCAGGGCGCTCGGCAAGAGCAACTTCGGCATACTGAAAGACCATGTCCTGCCCAACGCGATGGTGGCGACCCTCACTTTCCTGCCGTTTCTGCTGAGCGGTGCGGTCACGACCCTGACGGCGCTCGACTTTCTCGGTTTCGGTCTCCCGCCCGGTTCTCCGTCGCTGGGTGAACTCCTCGCGCAGGGCAAGGCCAATTTGCAGGCGCCGTGGCTCGGGCTCACCGGGTTTGTAACCCTTGGGCTGATGCTGACCTTGCTGATCTTCGTCGGCGAGGCGGTTCGCGATGCGCTGGACCCGAGGAAAATCGTACAGCAACTCCCCGAAGTGACGGTCGGCCAGCCAGCCTGACGCCCGGTAGCGTAAATCCTGTCAGACCTGTTCTGCCTCGCTGAGGCTCCTTCCGTGGGTCTCGGTCAGGAGCAGCACGGAGCCCAGTGTCAGTAATGCGGCAACGGCGATATAGACAGCGACATAAAAGCTTCCCCACGTGCCCCACAGCGCCGTCGCGATTGTAGGTGCGAGCGCCCCGCCAAGAATGGCACCGAGTTGGTAGCCGAGCGACGCACCCGAGTACCGCACTTCCGTGGAGAAAAGCTCCGTCAGGAACGCGGCCTGCGGGCCGTACATCATGGAGAGGAAGACCTGTCCGAGGCAGATCGACACCGTGATCCACAAAAAGCTGCCGGTATCCAGCATGGGAAACAAGGTGAATGCCCAGAAGACCGTCAGCACGGCGCCCGCCATATACACACCGCGACGACCATGGCGGTCCGACCACGCCGATGCGAGGAACAATACTGGTATCTGCACGACAGAAGAAATCAGCACGGCTGTAAGCATCACGTCACGGGATACGCCGGCGCCATCGGGACTGCTGCCATAAGCGATCGCGAACGCGACGAGAATGTAGAACGTGACCTGCACTGAGAGGAAGGCGCCGGCGCCGAGGACGATTTCTCTCGGGTGCCTGCTGATCGCCTCCAGTACCGGTGAACGCGTTGATGCCTGCGAGAGCGGTTCGGTACGCTTGCGAGCCTCGAGATCCTTGAATGCGGGCGTGTCTTCGAGATGAAGTTGCACGTAGGCACTGAGCGCAATCAACACGACACTGGCCAGGAACGGGATGCGCCAGCCCCAACTGGCAAATGCCTCGTCTCCCATCACGCCGCTCGCGAGCAGGAACGCGCAGTTGGCAAGGATGATGCCTGCCGGCGCGCCGGCCTGTGCGAAGGCACCGTAGAAACCCCGTTTGCCCGGTGGCGCGTTTTCTGTGACGAGAAGCATCGCGCCACCCCATTGGCCACCCACGGCGAGGCCCTGGACGAACCGCAACACAGTGAGAAGCAGCGGTGCGGCAACGCCGATCGTACCGTAGGCGGGCAGGCAACCGATCAACGTGGTCGCGATGCCCATCATCATGAGTGCGGTAATGAGCGCGCGCTTGCGCCCGACCCGATCGCCAAAGTGACCGAAGAAGATGCCGCCGACCGGCCGTGCGATGAAGCCGACGGCGAAGGTACTGAACGATGCGATCAGCGCCACCATAGGCGGCATATCCGACGGAAAGAATGTTGACGCAAAAATGAGCGCTGCGGCCGTCCCGTAGATGAAGAAGTCGTACCACTCGATGCTGGTGCCGGCGAGGGACGTCAGTGCGACCTTGCGCATGGCTGATTCAGGTGCTGCCTTGTTCATCTATTGTTATCCGTGTACCTGTCGACATTGATGATACACGCCGTGCCCGGATGGCGAGCACTGAAGTTTTGGCGTCAGGTGGTGTAGACTCCGCGCCATGAAATCCCCCGACGTCGAAATGGATGGGTTGCTGGTCCGGCTGATCAGTGAGACGAACGGACTGTCCCTGGGCGATACGCTGGACCTGGCGTCGAGGTCGATGATGGCCAAAGAACGGCCGGCGACGCAGGAGGCAATCAGCGACTTCCGGCGCCAACTGTTCGACTACCATCGTGATGCCGTCCAGATCGATCCATTGTTGCGCCATCCGGTCGCAGAATCGCTGACACGGTTCCTGCTGCGATTTCCGAAGCCCTATCGCGAAGAACATATTCACCTGACAGGGTCGCTGTCGGCCGATTTCATTTACCCGCGTCTCGCAGCACTTCTGTCGGGGCCGGACGCGGCGCGATACGAGGCCAAGATCCGCGCGATCTACGGAGACGATGCGCTGCCGATAGAGAGTGTCGCCGATGTCGATCGGCTCATTCGCATGCAGGGCAGCATCAGTTTCTCGCATTACCTGCAGGTGCTGACGCTGGCGAAGCTGGTGCTCATCGACAGGCAGGCGCACGCCGAGGCCGCCTACCACATGGCGAAATCGCTCTACACGCAATTCAACGTCGGCCACATTCACCTGAAATTCTCGTTCTCGCGCGAGACCACAAACCCTGTAGACGCCCTGCCCGGCGATGGTGTCAGTCCCGAAGATGTGGTCCTCGGGCTCTATGACGGGTTTGAAACGTTCAAGCGCGAAGTACCGGCATTCAGCTATGTGCTGGCACCCTGCTTTCGCAAAGAGGCAGATTTTTTCGATGCCAAACGTTTTGCGTCGAAGCGTGAAGACTTCGAGCACCAGGTCGAGTTGATACTGGACCTGTTGGATCGTTACCCGTTTCTGGCGGACAAGATCATCGACGTCGACACCGTGGGCGACGAGCGCGATCATTATCGCAAGGCGCACTTCGAGTCGATGCGCGTCGGCTTCCGCAAGCTGCAATTTCGCGGCATCCAGGTGCGCAGTCACCACGGCGAGACCTGGCACACGCTGCAGCGTGGCGTACAGGCGGTCGACAATGCGATGAACCTCTGGCACATCGGCACCGTCGAGCACGGCGTCAGCCTGGGTGTGAATCCGAACTACTATTTTCACAGTGTGTTCGAGCGGGCGATGGCGCTGAACATGGAGGGCAAGCCGCTGGTGCCCGGGAGCCGCGAATGCAACGAAATCTCTGCGATGGATTTCGGCAAGCACGGCGGCGTGCTCGACAAGTTGCTTGGCGGCGAGCGACTGGACGACGATGACATACAGCGGTTCATCAAGATCAAGTTCCACACCGCACGGGAACTCGAGCACTACCAGCATGACGTGCTGAACCGCATGATCGACAAAGGCGTGGCGCTGGTGGCACTGCCATCATCCAATATCAAACTGACCACGACGTTCCCGACTTATCGTGACCATCCGTTTTCGTGGTGGGAGAAAAAAGGCGTGGAGCTGGGCGTCGGCACCGACAACTATGTGACGCTCAATACCAACTTCGTGCGCGAAATGATGATTCTCCTTTGCACGGACGTTGAAGATCTCAAGATCACCAAGCTGCTGATGACAGCGACGGGGGAGACCAGGCGACCGGTGCTCAGCGGGTTGCTCTGGGATATGCGCAAGGCGTTCATGACAGGAGACTGATATGCGAGGCTGGCTCATTCTGGTATTGGGATTGTTCGCGATGAACGCGGCCGCGGAGGACTTCACACCGCGAACGCTTGAACATACCGGCTTCGCGAACGTGCTCGCCGAGAGCGGGAAGATCTTGATTGCGGGGCAGCCGGGCGAAAACGGCCTGGCGCGTGCAAAGGCCGAGGGTGTTACTCGAATCGTCAATCTGCGCACGCCGGCGGAGATGTCAGCCAGGGACGCGCCCGACGAGGCTGCGGCGTCGAAGGCGCTCGGCCTCGACTATGTCCAGATCCCGCTCGGTGGCGAAGACGCACCTTTCACACCGGCTGCGGTCGAGCAGTTTGCAGAGGCCGTGGAGTCCGCTGACGGCAAAGTGTTGCTTCACTGTCGAAGCGGGCGTCGCGCCAGCTACCTGTGGGCTGCCTGGCTCGTGAAATATAAGGGCGTTCCCGTTCACGAGGCGGTGGATCTGGCTAGACAAGTCAATTTCGGAACCCTGCCCCTCGAAGAACTGTTAGGAAAGAAGCTGACGATAACGACAGAGTAGTACCTTATGAGCATCGACATTCCAGGGAAGTGCGTGATTCGTAGCGAGACGCCCGAAGACTACGAATCGATTTCGGAAGTCATTCGTCGCGCATTTGATGGCAGGCCTTATGCCGCCGGTAATGAAGCAGAGCTGGTTGTGGCTTTGCGGGAACAGGGTGGCCTTGCGGTGTCGTTGGTGGCGGAACTCGATGGAAACGTTGTCGGCCAGGCAGCTTTCTCGCCTGTGACCGCCTCCGACGGTACGGACGGGTGGTATGCTGTCGGTCCGATCGCGGTGGTGCCTGGGCTGCAACAGGGAGGTATCGGAGGGCAGCTCATGCGTGCGGGTCTCGATGCCATCGGCAAGCTGGGTGCGGTCGGCTGCATCCTGACAGGGGACCCGAATTACTATTGCCGCTTCGGCTTTGAGCCGGCGCCCGCACACGCGCCCCCGGAAGAACCCGCTGAGTTCTTTCAGGTGAAGCGCCTTCGCGACGTGGAATTACCTCCGGTCTTCCACTTTCACCCTGCGTTCTACACATGAACCTGGCACCCATTCAGGTACGGTCTTACAAGGCTGACGGAGCAGTCCACCGTTATTGCGACGCGGGACTCGAACTGGTGAATGAAACGGGTTGTGTCGTCTGGACCCATCCAGGCACAGAGATGAAGATGGGAGACGGCAGGTCCTGGACCAGTGACACTGTCGTGCGATCCCTGTTCGTATTCGGTGCACGCCTGGACCTGCTCGAAATCCACGAGACGAACGGCTCGCCGCGCGGCATCTATATGAATGTGACGTCGCCGATTCGCTTTGATGGCAGTACGGTCTGGTATACGGATCACGAGCTCGACATCTACAAGGCAGGTGACGCGCGGGCATCGATCGAGGATGAAGATGAATTCGAAGAAGCGATCCGAAAGTTCTCGTATGCGGACGCACTGGTTGCCGATTGCCTGCTTGCCGCGCAGGTTGGCGTTTCGATCGCGGAATGCTGGCAGTTTAACCTGCCATCCGAAGAAGCCCTGACTTCTCTCGATCGCAAGCTTTCTGCAACCCATGAGTGAATTATTGCCACCAGGGCCGGCTGGTACGTCGGCGTGAGGTCGGGTTTGGTGGATCGCCGATGATCGAGCGTAACGCCGTTCGCGCCCTCATCATTTGCCCGGAAGAAAAAATCCTGTTGGCGAAAATGGTCCTGTCCGACCGCAGCTTCTGGAACACACCGGGCGGCGGCATCGAGTCCGGGGAAGGAATCCTTGAAGCACTGAAGCGGGAACTGTACGAGGAGGTGGGGCAGCAGCCGTGGCAAATCGGTGCAGAAGTCTGGCGCCGCAGTCACCAGTTCGACTTCGAAGGCAGCGCGTACCTTCAGCACGAACGCTACTTCGTTGTCAGGGTCCCCGAATTTGAGCCGCCCCCGCAAATGAACGATCCTGAAGAGCAACAGTACTTTTCCCACTTCAGGTGGTGGGCGGTCGATGAGATCTGCTCGTCCAGCGAGATGTTTGTGCCAGGACGATTGGGCGAGTTACTTCCCGACGTGGTGGCCGGCGTCCTGCCCCCAAACCCGGTCGATGCCGGGGCCTAGAACCGCCTCCGCCGGGCCTTGCCGTGCTTGTCTGTCAGTGTATGATGGCTCCCCCCTTGAAATACCGACCCTGGCAAGGAGGTAGACATGGACGCGGACGCGCTGTCCGGACTGGTTGACCTGGCGCGCCGGACGATGAAAAACGCTTATGTGCCCGTAACCGGTTTTCCGGTGGGGGCCGCCGTGCTGAGCAAGAACGGACAGATGTTTGGTGGTTGCAATACGCAGAGCGTCATTTCCGGCATGGGCGTCTGTGCTGAACGAAGCGCGATCGATCATGCTGTCGTCAACGGGCACTATTGCTTTGATGCGATCGCAGTCGTGTCGACGCTCGAAGAGCCGATTGCGCCGTGTGGCATGTGCCTCCAGTACATCGGTGAATTCTCGCAAGTTGCGGATGGCGATATCGAGATATTGATGGTCGGGGCCTCAGGACACCTGGAGCGCAGCTCGATCCGCAAGTTATCCCACCGTATCTTTGGCCCCAGCGATCTCGGCCTGGACCTCGCGCCATACAGGCACAGACATGGCTAGAAGCGCTGCGTGGTGGGCATACTGCGGCCTGCTTCTGGTGATCGCAATCGCCCGTCTTGTGCAGAAGATCATGGCAGACGCCGGTGGTCCGGCAAGTCGTTACCTGCCTTTGATCGTTGCGCTCGTACTGGTAACGGGCGTTGCA
>JAGRIN010000123.1 GCA_020443245.1 Pseudomonadales bacterium | reverse complement strand
CAACTTCGTTGCAAGAGAACCTCCGGCTCTCTTCATTGGTCGTCGGCCGGCGCGCCGGACCGTCGAGTCCTCTTCCCGGCACCAATTCACCCGGTCCCAATTCCCCCGGCGCTGATCTACCGTCATGAACTGGCGCTCACTCATCGCTCCCGGCCTTGCGTCAATCGCTTATGCCTTTTCGCTGGACTACGCGGGCGGCACAGACAATCTCCAGCTCACGATTGCCAGCCTTCTTCTTCTCGGGGCCGCGGCAGGCAAGCTGACGAGCGGCATTCGAGGCGGCAGGCTCGTCATGGGTGTGCCGATTGCCCTCATGGGTGCGTACCTGCTTCTGCTGGTCCTGTTGACTTACACCAGTACGTTGACGGAGAACAGCGTGCACTTCGCCTGGCTCTTCGCTTCTTTTGTATTTGTCGCATTCCTTTTGTCCGACGTGAGCGCGGAGGTGTGGCGCAAGGCGTTCTTCGGATTTGCGCTTACCGGTGCGGTGTCCGCCGGATGGGGCATCGCGCAATGGTGGGTGACCATGAGCCGGGCCAGCGGGCCCATCATCGACCCCAGTACCTGGGGCGCCATCATGAACCTGTTTTTCTTCGGGACGCTGGCTACCTATCTCACGACGCCCCGGCATCGCCTGATCGGTGCCGCTGGTGTGGCGCTGTTTGCCGTCGCGGTGTTCACGGCCTACTCGCGAGTGGGCAACGTCGTGTTCAGTGCTGCGTTTCTCTTCGTAATCATCGTGTGCGCGTTCCAACGTCGCCTGTGGCCGAGGCTGGGCATCGCATTGGCGCTGGTGCTGGTTGCATGGCTGGGCGTCAATGCGCGTGCAAACCTCGCCGAGGCGAGCCATCACGACGAAGGCTATACGCTGGATGTGCACCAGTATGGCTGGAGCCAGCGCTTCGACATGTGGCGGTCCGGGCTCGACATCTATAGCGACTATCCGCTGCTGGGTTCGGGGCCCGGCACATTCAAAGTCCATTATCCGGCGCACCGCAGCCTGGATGAGCAAAACAACTTCGGCAACTTCGTACACAACGACTATATCCAGTTCCTTGCCGAAGGCGGCCCCCTCCTGCTCGGCTTTCTTGTCCTGTTTACGTCGCTGCTGGCGGTGACGGTCGTTCGAGACACCTGGCGGGTCGTTCGGGGCCGTGACGTAGACCTGGAACCCCTGCTGTTGTCCGTTGCGATGGGCGTCGTACTCGTCCAGGCGATCATGAATTTCCCGCTCTACCAGTTCCAGGTGCAGATGCTGCTCGGGCTGCTGTTTGCGAGATTTGTTGTTGTGAGCCGCCTTGTGTCTGTGCGGCCACTTGCGTTGGCGCGACCGCGACTGGGCGGTGCGCTGGTGGTGGCAGCCGCAGTGATTGTCGCAATCGTGCCCATCCTGGACGAAATCAGCATGGAGGTCGTGTACAACATCGACGATCTGCCGGTGCTCCGCGAGGTATCGGCCGACTCCGAGGACTACCTGCAAGTCATGTCTGTGCTTTCTGCCATCCGGCCGCAGAATTCCACCAACAGGCTGGCAATGGCGACGATTTACCGAACCAGTTTCGATGAGAACCGGGGCGCCGAGGGCGCAGACTCGCTTGCGGTCGCCGCAGCGCTTGAATACCAGGCGGGCCTGCGCAGCAATCCCTGGCACATCAGGGCAACACAGTTCCTGGCGGAGTTTCTCGAGCAGAATCCGTGGCTGATGGAAGTCCAGGGGGTCGATACGTCGCCGGAGGTGCTATACCGGCGCAGCGCTGCCCTGTATCCGTCGTACATCGAAACCTGGATGGCCCTCGCGTTCTACCTGGAGCGGCAGGGAAGAGCGGATGAGGCGTATCGCCTGCTCGTGGATGAGGCGCTGCCCTGGATCAACCTGCGACATGGTCAGTACTTCGATGAGCGGTTGCGATTTGCACGCGCCGTGCTCCATCGCGCCCGCGCGCGCGAGGATCGCGATACGCTCGCCGCCCTCCACGATCTGTTGGGGCGAGGTTAACCGGGCGAATCCGTCGGCGCCGGTATCGGGATGTCGACAATCCCGACGATGGTGGCATCCGACTTCCTGACGCCCAGGAACATACTGGCGTAACGGGCCCGGACCGGGAAGAACGCATAGTCATCAGCGACGCCGCCGTGATCGGCGAGCCAGTCGTCCAGTTGTTTTTCCTTGTCCCACTGGCGCACGCGCTTTATGTCGGTGCCCTCGTTCACGATGTCCTTCAGGTGCGGTTGCAACGGCGCGTAGAGCCGCGAGTAGGTCCATAGCGGCACGCTGTCATTGTAGAAAATCCTCTGGACGTCCGCTTCTTCAATCGGGTCATTCGGAAGGTCGACATACACCATCGCCGGCGAGCGATCCGTAAACTTGCGATAGTCGGGTGGTGTCACGCCGTAGCTCGTGAATGCGCCCGCGTTCGAACTGTAGAAATGCCCGTCGTAGTAGATCAAAAAGAGCGGACGCTCGTTGTAGACGACAAAGAGGCCCAGCGCGAGACAGCAAGACTGGAACAGCGCGATGACACTGAGGTCGAACGCGAGCCCGCGTTTGCCGGCGCGATAGACAATCAACGTCAGGAGGGGACCGGCCACCATGTCGACGCAGAACAGGAGGCGGAGCCCCTGCCAGCCACCGTCCAGTTCGAAGAAAAAACCGGGGTACCAGAAGGTCAGGGTAATCGCCGCCAGGACGATGAAGACACCGAGACTGATACCGAGGTGCGATGCGGCGGCGCGATATCTCGACATACGCCTAGGCCTGCAAGAGTCTCATTGAGAGATCGACGGCTCGCACGTGTTTGGTGAGTGCACCGACAGAGATGAAGTCGACGCCGGTCTCGGCGATTGCGACCAGGTCTTCGGGCGAATCGATGCCGCCGGAGGCTTCGAGTTTGATGCCGTCGCCCGAGACAGCGACGGCCGTGCGCAGGTCGTCCAGGGAAAAGTTGTCGAGCATGATCCAGTCAGGCCTTGCCGCAACCGCTTCGTTCAGCTGCGCCAGTGTTTCGACTTCGATCTCGAGCTTGATGTCCGGGTGACTGCTGCGCGCGCGAGTGATCGCCGCGGCGATGGAACCCGCGGCGGCGATGTGGTTTTCCTTGATGAGAAACGCATCGTACAGACCCATCCTGTGGTTGGTGCCGCCGCCGCAATGCACGGCGTACTTCTGCGCGCGACGCAGGCCCGGTAACGTTTTGCGTGTATCGAGCAGGCGCGCGCCGGTGTGACGAATAAGCTCGACGTACCGGTGAGTCGCGGTTGCGGTGCCGGACATCGTCTGCAGGAAATTGAGCGCCGCGCGCTCGGCTGTCAGCAGTCCGCGCGTCGGGCCCTGCGCAGTGAACAGCACGTCGTTCGCGGCGACGGTGTCGCCCTCGGCGACGTTCCAGCTGACCGTGATGCGCGCGTCCACCTGGCGGAACACTTCGTCGACCCACGGCCTGCCGCAGATGACCGCTGCCTCGCGCGTGATGACGCGGGCGGTGGCGGTCGCGTCGGCATCGATCAGGTTGGCGGTCACGTCCTCGTTGCCGATGTCTTCGGACAATGCGGTGCGGACGGTTTCGTCGAGTTGCCTCAGGTAGTCGGTATCCATATTGGTAATCAGGGCCTTCGCGTCTGGCGCAGTGTAAGGGAATCGCCTCGCTGCACAAACTCGACACGCGACAACGCGGACATGCCGAGCAGTACCTGGCCCGGGTCCATGGCGGGATTGATGCTGGCCGATACGTTTCGGAGTGTCATGTCGCCGATCGCCACGCTGTCCAGTACGGTCGCATAAACGGTTACCGCGCCGTTCGCTGTCATCGCACGACCGGCCATGCCGCGTGGCAGGCGGAGTTGCCGCGCGATACCCTCGGGTACGACGACGTCGGTCGCGCCGGTGTCCAGCAAGAATTCCACCGACTGCCCGTTGATCGAACCGGTTGTCACGTAGTGATGTTGCGCGTTGGCCGTGAGTGTGACCACAACGTCATCACCCTCCGTACTCGAAGATGGCGCCTGGTTCGGGTTGCGTCGCTCGTCGAGTACGTCACCGAAAAAGATCGTCATGAGACCGATGCCGAGTGCAAACGCGGCGGCGATCATAAAGGTACCGATGTGTTGGGAACTCATGGCGGCAAGCGGGGCCTTTTGCAAGCGCGCCAGTATACCGAACCTTGGTATGATCTTGTGGTTATCCCCGGCACGACGATTTGCGATGCAGGTCAAGAATCACTGGCTGGAAGGGGCGCACGCCTGCCCCTGCCCAAACCACGACGAAAGGCCAGAGGCAGAGATCAGCCTGCTCGTCATTCATTGCATCAGCCTGCCCGAGGGCCATTTTGGCACGCCTTATGTCGAGGGCCTGTTCTGCAACACGCTTGACTGCCATGCCCATCCCGACTTTGTTGATCTCGTCGATTTGCGTGTGAGCAGCCACCTGTTTGTGCCGAGGGACGGGTCCGTCGTCCAGTTCGTGCCATTCGATCGACGGGCCTGGCACGCGGGCACATCCTCGTTCCGCGGCCGCGAGGCTTGCAACGACTTCTCGATCGGCATCGAACTGGAAGGCACCGACCATAACGGTTATCGTGAGGAACAATACAGGACGCTCAAAGAAGTCGTCCGGCAACTTGTCGCAACCTACGACATCCGGCCCGACTGCATTGTTGGCCACAGCGACATTGCGCCCGGCAGGAAAACCGATCCGGGACCGGGCTTCGACTGGTCACGGCTCATCGATGCCGTGAGTGGCTGAACTCGGCGTAGGCAGCGGGGGAGATAACGATGAAATTCCTGGCGGTACTCATTCTCGTGTTCTTCGAACGTAACTGGTTCGGCGGCAATCCCGTGCGCGAGGTCGTGCCTTTCGGCGCGTACATGCGCTTCTGGCAAGAGCGGGTCGCTGCGCCCAATGTGCGCTATCTCCTCGCGGTCGGCGTGCCTGTGCTGGTCACGTTTTTCATCGGCGTCGAAATCCGGCACTGGTTCCTGGGATTGCTCTGGCTCGCGCTTTCAGTGGCCATTCTCATCTACGCGATTGACCTCGACGACATCCCGGCTGAGTTCGATGAGCATTCTGCGTGGCTCCACGCGCCCGGCGACGGTGTCGGGCTGGCGGATGCGGTGGAACGGCAGGAAGAGTTTCGGGTCGACGTCCTGACCCGGATGTTCCAGAGCCTGTATCCGGCGCTATTCTGGTTCCTGTTTTTCGGTCCAGCGGGCGCGTTGTTCTATACCCTGTCCCGCCAGTACCAGGACCGGCTGGAGGATGACGACCCGGAACTCGACCTGGTCCTGCAGGTGACCTATTGGATGGAATGGCCTGTGGTCCGGGTCACCGGGCTTCTGTTCGCGATTGTCGGCAACTTCGGCCGGTGTTTCGAGACCTGGCTTTCCATTGCACTCGACGTGCGCGAGTCTACGGGCACAGTGCTGATCGACCTGGCCGAAGCGGCCGTCGATGAGGTGCCGTATGACCATGACGATCTCGAAGACTTCGCCACCGCCAGCGATGTTGCAAACGGCACGCTACGCGATCTCATGTCGAGGACGATCTTCGGCTGGCTTGGCGTGGCAGCGCTCGTCGTCATCCTCGGTTAGCTTCGTGCGGGAATCCTCCGGCGTCGCGCGACTGGCGACTCTATTGCTGACCTGTCTCGCTTTCACCGCCACTTCTGCCCGGGCCCTCACGGCCGAAGACGATCTTGGCCGAACGCTCACATTGCCCGCGCCCGCGACACGCATCGTCAGCCTGGCGCCGCACCTGACGGAAATCTTGTTCGCGCTCGGTGTGGGCGACCGCGTCATTGCCACTGTCCGATACGCGGACTATCCGCCGGCGGCGAAGGACATTCCGCGGCTCGGTGATGCATTTTCAATCAATGTCGAGGCGGTGATGGCCCTGCAGCCGGACATCGTGTTTGCGTGGAAGACAGGTGGGTCAGGTCGCGCCGTCGAGAAGCTGGCTGAACTGGGCGTGCCGGTTTACTACAACGAAGCGCCGAGGCTCGCGGATATCGGACGCAGTGTCATCAGCATCGGCAAGCTGGTCGGGCGCGAGGCGCAGGGAAAGGCGCTCGCGCAATCATTCGAATCCCGCCTCAAGGGGGTCGTGAAGCCCTCGCGCCCTGTTGTCGTGTTCTTCCAGATTTCCGACGAGAGTATCTATTCGGTCAACAGCGATCAGCTGATCGGCCAGGCCATTTCGCTTTGCGGCGCAACAAACCTGTTTGGTGATGCCTCGTCACCGGTGCCATTGGTCAACAAGGAAGCAGTGATTGCGGGCAAGCCTGACCTGATCGTTGTGACGCAGGTTCCCGGCTCGTCACCCTCGCCCTGGATCGATCGATGGTCATCCTGGCCGGGGCTTGCCGGCAAGGTCGAGACGATCGATCCGAACCTGATTTCACGGCCTGGCCTGCGAATGGCCGATGGGATCGAGAAGCTTTGCGGACTCGTCCGGAAGGCCGCCGACCGCTGACACGCGAACGTGCCGCGTTCTTGCGTTATAGTGGCACCATTCGCGGATTTCACGGCAACGTGATGCTGGAGGCGCCAGATGTCTGAAAGAGCCAGGGACGAAGATCCGGTCGAGACCCAGGAGTGGCTGGATGCGATCAACTCAGTGCTCGAGAAAGAGGGGGTCGAACGGGCACAGTTTCTCCTGCAGCGGCTTTCGGCCCGGGTCACGGAAACGGGCGCACAGAATCCTTACGCCCTGACGACACCCTATCGCAATACGATCCCGGTAGAGCGCGAGGCGCGCATGCCCGGCGATCTGTTCATGGAACGCGGCCTGCGCTCGCTCATTCGCTGGAACGCGATGGCGATGGTCATGCGCGCCAACCTGAAGGACGGGACACTCGGTGGACACATCTCGACGTTCCAGTCCAGCGCGACACTTTATGACGTCGGCTTCAACTACTTCTTCCGCGCGCCCACTGATGAGCAGGAGGGAGACCTGGTGTATGTCCAGGGTCATAGCGCACCGGGTATCTACGCGCGCTCGTACCTCGAAGGGCGTCTCACCGAGGAGCAACTCGACCGCTTTCGCCAGGAGGTCGACGGTGACGGCTTGTCCTCCTATCCGCACCCGTGGCTCATGCCGGATTACTGGCAGTTCCCGACGGTATCGATGGGTCTCGGCCCGCTGCAGGCCATCTATCAGGCCCACATCATGAAATACCTGGGCTTCCGTGGCCTGTCGGACCCGAAAGATCGCAAGGTATGGTGTTTCCTTGGAGACGGCGAAACGGACGAACCGGAGTCACAAGGGGCGATTGCGCTCGCGGGACGCGAGCAACTCGACAACCTGATCTTCGTGATCAATTGTAACCTGCAGCGCCTCGACGGGCCTGTCAGGGGAAACGGCAAGATTATCCAGGAACTCGAAGGCACGTTCCGCGGCGCCGGCTGGAATGTCATCAAGGTCGTCTGGGGGCGGATGTGGGACCCGCTCTTCGAGAAGGACAAACACGGTCTCTTGCAGCAACGTATGGACGAGGCCGTTGACGGTGAGTACCAGAACTTCAAGAGCCGCGACGGTGCCTACACGCGCGAGCATTTCTTCGGGAAATATCCTGAACTGCTGAAGATGGTCGAGGACATGACCGACCAGGATATCTACAGGCTCAATCGCGGTGGGCACGACCCCTACAAGGTGTATGCAGCTTATGCGGCCGCGGTCGAGCACAAGGGACAGCCGACGGTCATTCTGGCCAAGACGGTCAAGGGTTACGGGCTCGGCCCGGCGGGTGAAGCGCAGAACATTACCCACTCGGTGAAGAAACTCGATCTCGAAGCGTTGAAGGACTTTCGCGATCGCTTCGACATTCCGTTGCCCGACTCCGACATCGAGAGCGTTCCGTACTACAAGCCGCCGGATGACAGTCCCGAACTGCGCTATTTGCGCGAACGCAGGGCGGCACTCGGCGGTTCGTTGCCGCAGCGTCGCGCGAGCTTCCCTTCGCTCGACATTCCCGGTCTCGAAACCTTCGAGTCGGTCACCAAGGGCAGCGGGGACCGGGAGATCTCGACCACCATGGCGTTTGTCCGCATCCTTTCGGCGCTCGTGCGGCACGATTCGATCAAGGAATACGTG
>JAGRIN010000122.1:7640-8136 GCA_020443245.1 Pseudomonadales bacterium | reverse complement strand
TGCCATACCGCCGGCCAGAACGACGTTCTTGCACCGTCGCGTGCGAGTGCCTGGCACGCGATCTCGATGGTGCCGGTGATACCGTACTGGTAGAAGTTGTGGCGAAGCCAGGGGATATGGTCCGTGACCTTGTCGAGCGCGACGAATGCGCGATTCAGCAGGTTCATGAACGTGCTGGTGATATCGGTGCGTCGCGGGAAGCCGAGCGCCGAGACCGTGTCCCAGACACCGATGAACGTAATCTTGATGTCCGGGTGCAAGCCTGGCTCCTCGAGGTCCGGTTTTCCGTCCCGGTACTGCCTGAATTTCCGCAACGTTTCTCGTTCGAGTTCGGCATCCGTCATGGCATGACCATCGATCAGGCCGCAGGTGGCGACGAAGCCGGAGAATGCGCGGACCGTGGCGGCGCCGCGGCTGAACCCGAACAGGAAGATCCTGTCTCCCGGCCGGTAATTGCGCGCGAGGAACGTGTAGAGGTCGCGAACGTTGCGGCCGA
>JAGRIN010000122.1:0-7614 GCA_020443245.1 Pseudomonadales bacterium | reverse complement strand
CCGGTAATTGCCGCAAGGTAGCGGTTCGAGGACGTGCCGACACCATTGTCGTAGAACACGACCTGTGACGGCCTGCCGCGCAGGTCTAGCGCCTTGTAGAGACGAAAGACGTTGCTGTCGGGCGTGAATCCGCCGCGGTTGCCCGTTCCGTCGGAGCACAGGATGATGTTCCGCGCTTCTGTGTTGAGTGTATAAACCATGATCTCACCGTCCCTGGTGTCAATCGGCTTATCGATTGCTCATCTTAGCGCAGGCACGACCTCATCGAGAAAGGCGTCCAGCGCATCCGCGTTCCAGGGCGCGCGCAACGCAACGTTCACCTGGCCGGCACCCGCGGCCTCGTATTCCCCGAGGCGCTCTATCGCCTGCTTCGGTGTGCCGATCAGCGCGCCGCCCTCAATGCGTGACGCTGCGGGTCCCCATGCCTTGCGGAGGTTGTCGAGCTCTCTTGCGGCGGCAGCTTCGTCGGTTGCGAGGTTGAACGATAAATTGATCGAACGCTTGATCGAGCCAGGGTCGCGTCCCAGCTTCTCGCACCATCCGTCCAGTACGCCCCCGAGCCGGCTGAAGGCCTCGGGCGGGATATACGCCGCGTTCCAGCCATCGGCGTGTTTGGCGACGAGTCGCAATGTCTTCTTCTCCCCGACGCCGCCAATCCAGATCGGCATGCGATCCTGCATCGGTGCCGGCAGATTGGCGGCATCCTCGACGCGGAAGTGCTTGCCGTGAAATGTGGTCCGGTCATCGTCGAGCAGCCCGCGGATGATGGTGGTGGCCTCGTCGAGCATGTCGAGCCGGGTTCCGACTGGTGGAAAGTCGTAACCATAGGCGCGCGCTTCCTGCTCATGCCAGCCTGCTCCGAGACCGAGTTCGAAACGACCGCCGGAGATGTGGTCCAGCGTTGCGGCAGCCTTGGCGATGCTGGCCGGGTTGCGATAGCCTACATAGAAAACGAGACAGCCGAGGCGCGCCTTCTTTGTGTCAGCTGCGAGTGCGCCGAGCGTGGTCATTGCCTCGAAGTGATCGATGGTGCCACCGGCGGGCGGCGCCTCGTAAAAATGGTCCCACGCGGAGATCCAGTCCACCTTGTCGTCCAGCTTCTTCCACAATGCCCGCATTTGCGCCATCGACATATTCTGCTGGCCGACGTGGACGCCGAGTTTCAGCCCCATCTTTTTTCTCCCAGGCGTTCGTTTTGTGGTGATCGATGATAGCACCGCTGTTCGTCGGCAGTGGAAGCGGCCCCGCAGTAGTGGTTTGATGCGCTAATGGCCTCGCAAGACCTGACACAGGGAAACATCCCGTCGCAACTCGTGCGCATGACGATCCCGATGTTTCTCGGCATTTCGTCGATGATCGTGGCCGGGATGATCGAGACGGTCTACATCGGGATTCTCGGTGCGGACCAGTTGGCCGCATACAGCTTTACGTTCCCGCTTATCATGGCGCTCTCCAGTGTCTCGATGGGTATCGGCACCGGCGCAGCATCGGTGATCGCCCGGGCGCAGGGGCAGGGCGACAGGCGACGTGTGCAGGTGCTGACGACGCACGCGATGCTCCTGACGCTCGTGCTGGTCGTACTGCTCGTGATGCTCGGAGAATGGGGACAACATCGGCTCTTCGCAGCCATGGGCGCAGAGGGGCGCATCCAGGACCTGATTTCCTCCTACATGCGGATCTGGATTCTTGGCCTTGCCTTGTTCACGTTGCCGATGGTGGCCAATACCGTACTGCGTGCCGTCGGGAACGCGAAGGTGCCGGGATACGTCATGACGACGACATCCGGGCTGCAGGTCATTCTGTCGCCGATCGTCATCTTTGGTTTGCTTGGCATGCCGGCACTCGGCTTCATCGGCTCGGCCTGGGCATCGATCGCAACGGGCCTCGTGCGTACGTTCGGAATGCTATGGGTCCTCGTGCGCCAGGAACGATTGATCATCGTCGGGAAGGGAAGCCTGGACGGTCTTGGTGAGTCGGCAAGGACTATTCTCTATATCGGCTTTCCGTCGATGCTGAACAGCCTGATCGGGCCGGTGTCCATGGCGACGACAATCTGGTTGTTGTCCCAGCACGGTGCGCAGGTCGTTGCGGCGTTCGGCATCACTTCCCGGTTCGAGATGCTGGTGACGATGGTGCTGATGTCCCTTTCCGGGAGTATCGGGCCGTTCGTTGGCCAGAACTGGGGCGCGCGCAAGATCGACAGGATCTATTCCGCGCTCTCCACAGCGTACAGGTTTTGCATAGTCTGGGGCCTTGTCTGTTTTGCGTTACTGGGTCCGTTTGGCGACAACCTTGTTGCGCTGGTAAACGACGAACCGGCGCTCGTTGAGGCGGCGGGATGGTATCTGCTGCTGGTGCCGGTCAGCTTCGGCCTGCTGGGCATCGGGATGATCTCGGGCTCGACGTTCGTGGCGCTCGGCCATCCGGTTCCGACGACGGTCCTCGCGCTACTCCGGATGGTCGTGATTTATATCCCGGTGGCGTTCCTGCTCAATCACTTCTTCGGGTATATCGGTATCTTCTGCGCCACGCTCATCGCGAACCTCGTGATGGGATGCATGGCGTTCTTATGGAGCCGTCGCCTGCTACGCCAGGAGATCACCAGGATCGACATGATCTAACGGGAGAGAAGGGCCTCGAGCACCGCTTCGATTGACGAGGCGGGCGCATCCTTGAAACGTGCAAGTCGGTTGAAGGTGTCTGCGGCAGCGCGATGAAATCCGTCGTCGAAATCCGCGTCTGCGAAAGTCGCCGCGATTTCCTCCATCTCGCCGACAAAGCGCCAGGCCTTGGAGGTGTTACCTGTCACGCGGGCGTGCGTCTCTCGCGTGAACTTCTCGCCCCATTGTGCTTCGAGCGCGCCACGCACGCCCTCGCGTTCTGCGACACCGAGGATCGCGGACAAGAGGGCGGTAGAACCCTTTGTATAAGCCGCGAATACCATCTTGAGAGCCGACGCTGCACCGATCTCTTTCGAGACGATATTGGTTGCGAGGGGTGAGCCGGCAAAGAGCTGGGCGATTCGCGATGCACTGTCACCGGACAGATGGAGCGTCGTACCGGCATCGGCGTGCCAGGCGGGGCCGCCGATAATGCCGCCGTCCACCATCGTCGCGCCGTGGCTGGTCAGCAGGTCGGCAATGCGTCGCGCACGGGCCGGCGCAATGGCGTTACCTTCAAGGTAGAGCCCCTTGAAACCGGCATCGACAACTGACTGCGCCACCTCTTCAGCACTGTGGGGTGGGCAGACTGAAAGAATGATCTCGCATCGCGCCACGATGGTGTCCACCGTGCGGGCATCCTCGAGACGTGCACGAGACGCTCGTTTTCCTGTGGCCTCGCTCCGTCCGTCCGAGGCCCAGTACACGCGGTGACCTGTCGCCACAGCGGCCGCGCCGACGGACGCACCCATCGCGCCCGGATGAAGCAGACCAATAGACGGCATCGACATGTTCCCCTGGTGTTTGGCCGAGGATGCAACCATACCACTCAGCGCAGGATGCAGGTAAAGTCTGGCGCCTTACTTCAATCGATCAGGCTCATGGAACAAATCGCCATCGACGAATTCGGTCCTGATGCGCGTGCCGCGTTGTTTGCCGAACTGGGAATAGAGACATCGGAAGTGGTGGACCTCGGCGGGTTCGAGAGCTTCGTGTACCGACGTGATGCCGCGAAGACCATTCTGCGGATCACGCATGCCAGTCACCGGTCACAAGCGGATATCGAAGCCGAGATCGCGTTGATCGACTTCCTCGCGGCTCGCGGTGCATCGGTAGCGCGCCCGATACCACTGCGCAACGGCGCCCTGGTGTTCAAGTGGCGATCGTTTTTGGTCACGCAATTTCGCATCGCACCCGGGCACCTGATCACCGAAACAGACTGGCAGGATGCGTTGTTTGACGCGTGGGGTGCGGCGATCGGCCAGTTTCACCGACTTGTCGCGGACTTCTCGCCCGCGGTGAGGCGTCCGCACTGGCGCGATGATCTCAATTTCGATCTGCTGAGACGGCTGCCGCAGGATCAGCGCCTCGTGCTTGATCGTGCGGCCTGGCATCTCGAGCGCCTGAAGGCGCTACCTGAACGGGTCGATGACTTTGGGCTGATTCACTGTGACGCCCATCCCGGCAACTTCCGTTACGAGGCGGGGAGGCTTGTGTTCTTTGCCTTTGACGACTCGTGCTACTGCTTCTTCGGGTACGACATCGCAACGATCCTGTTCGGCGCGGTCCAGCAGCCGTGGATCGAGGGGACGCGCGCTGCACAAGAGGCAGCGGCGCGAGATTTCCTGGGGCCATTTCTTGCCGGCTACGTTCGCGAAAACCCGTTGCCACCTACGGTCCTGGACGAGATGGACCTCTTTTTGAAGATTCGTGAGCTCAGCCTGTGGGCTGTCGTTAACGCTTACTTCGATCTCGAAGACCCCGGTAACTGGTACGTCGAAAAATTCAGTCGGGGACGGCGAGAGCGCATCGAGCAGGACGAACCGTTCCTTCGGCTCGACTTCAGCGCGTTCCGGCCGGCTAGCTAACGGCGCATGCAACCCGGCAGGGCGCAGAGCATCTCGAATACCAGGTTGGCGGCAAGGAGTGCCGTGTTGCCGGATGGGTCATAAGGCGGGGAGACTTCCACCAGGTCGCAGCCGACGAGATTGAGGCCGTAGCACCCGCGAATAATCTCGAGTGCCTGTGCTGACGTGAGGCCCGCGGGCTCCGGTGTGCCGGTGCCAGGTGCGACGGACGGGTCGAGGCCGTCGATATCGAAAGACAGGTAGGTGGGCCGTTCCGGTCCGATGGCACCCCGGATCTCCGACATCAATGGCGCCAACGACTTGTACCAGCACGCTTCTGCGGGTACGACCGTGACACCTTCGCCGCGCCCCCAATCGAAATCGTCAGGCGAATACCCCGTCGCGCGCAGGCCGATCTGGTACATGAGTGAGGGCTCGATCAGTGCTTCCTCGATAGCGCGTCGCATGATCGTTCCATGCGTGACCTGTTCGCCGAACATGGCCTCGTTCATGTCGGCATGCGCGTCGACATGTATCAGCGCCAGTGGTCCGTGTTTCTCCGCCACGGCACGCAGAATCGGCAACGTGATCGTGTGGTCGCCGCCGAGGGAGACGGGAATCACGCTGTGCTGAAGCAACTCGTCGAAATGATCGTGGATGATGTCGACTGAAGCAGCAAGGTTGTACGCGTTCAGCGCAACGTCACCGAGATCCGCCACCTGGAACGAGTCGAAAGGCGCGGCGCCGGTTGCCATGCTGTAAGGGCGCACGAGAACCGATTCCGAACGTATCTGCCTTGGTCCGTAGCGTGCACCGGTTCGATTGCTGGTGCCGATATCGAGCGGGACGCCGACGATGCCTACATCGATTCCGTCCGGCGTTCTCGGGGCCGGCAGGCGAAACATCGTTGCGATACCGCCAAAACGCGGCATCTCATTGCCCGAGAGTGGTTGGTTGAAGTCGCTCATAGTGCTCCCTGCTGTGGACCTAGGATAAAGCGTTGGAGACCGGAGGCAAGGCCCGCTTATACTCGGGTCGTCAGGCGGCACAGCAAGAGGGCAGTGGAAATGGCTACTGAAGAGGTGATCTACGAAGAGCGGGATGGCATCGCGATCATTGCGATCAACCGGCCCGAGAAGAAGAACACGCTCACCGACGCAGTCGTCCAGGGTATTGCAGACGGCATTGACGCCGCAACGCGTTCGAAGCAGGTCGCGGCCGTCGTGTTGCGCGGCGTTGGCGATACATTCACGGCCGGCTACGATCTCACGAATCGGGGCGGCTGGGACACGCCCTATGGCGCGCCGGACATCGAGATGCGCGATGGTGCCTGGGACCCGGTCCGGGACCTTCAGTTCATGGGCAACAACGTCCGGCGCTTCATGCGCATCTGGGAGTGTCCGAAGCCGGTGCTGGGTGAAATAAAGGGCTGGGCAATCGGCGGCGCGACGGACCTGGTCCTGTGTTGCGATTTGCTTTACATGGCGCGCGACGCGCACATTGGTTATGCGCCGAGCCGGATCTATGGCACGCCGACGACCATGCTCTGGGTCTATCGCCTCGGCCTTGAGCATGCCAAGCAGTTCCTGCTGACAGGGCGCGCCATCGACGCGCCGACGGCTCATCGTATCGGACTGGTCTCACATGTGGTCGAACCGGATCGCCTTGCCTCGTTCGTCGAGGAAGAAGCCATGCGCTACCGCCACATTCCGGCCAACCAGCTTGCGCTGAACAAGCTGCTGATCAACCAGGCGTTCGAGAACATGGGCCTGCGAACGACACAGCTGCTGGGCACTTTTTTCGACGGTGTGACACGACACACGGAGGAAGCTTATCGTTGGACTGAAGGGTTCGCGGAGAAGGGCTTCCGCCAGGTGATCCGCGAACGTGATGCACCATGGGAAGACTACGGCGAGAAGCCGAAAGATGCCAAAGGGGAAGAGTGAAATGGAAGACGACATAGTACGCACCGAGCGCGGCGAGGGCTGGCTCGAGATTGTCATCAACCGGCCGGATCGACGGAATTCGATCATTGCGCCGGTATCGGAAGCGATGCGGGAAGCGCTCGCCGCTGCAGCGCAAGACGATGGCGTCTCCAGTGTGATCATCCGTGGCGAGGGCGGGTACTTCTGCTCCGGCGTTGACCTCAAAGCGTTGCAGGCCGATCCGCCGCCGCCGTGGCGCGACCGCCAGGGTTCCAGCTGGCGTGCACTGCACCTTGCGCTCTACGATTTCCCAAAGCCCGTCATCGGTGCCTTCGAGAAATTCGGTATTAACGCCGGCTCGGCACTGGCACTCGCCTGTGACATCCTGGTTGCCGGTGAAACGGCATTCCTGCAGGTGGGCGAGATTCAGCAGGGCGTCGCCGCGCCGATGAACTTTGCCTGGCTCAGGATCAAGACAAACGAGCAGGTGATGTCTCGCCTTTGCTTCTACGGGGATCGTGTGACCGGACCTGAGCTCGTGCGGCTAGGTCTTGCAGCAGAATGTGTTGCAGACGAGAGCGTGGTGTCGCGTTGTCGGGAAATCTCGGCGAGACTGGCGGGATTTCCGCCGGGTGCATCGGCAAATATCAAGCGCGGGATCATCCGGCAACGTGGCATTGACGATCCGGAGGCCTGGTTCCCGAAGCAGGCCGGAAGCGGGCCGGGATTGCTGGGCGCCAATATGGTGAAGGGATAGGGCGATAGCCGGTCGCAAATCGCGACCGGCACTGGTTTGCCCACGTTCGCGTCAGGCAGGACCGCTCTTGAAGAACACGGCCTTGTTGCCGTCCGGGTCGCGGAAATACGCGCCGTAGAACGTCGGTCCTCTCTCTCCCGGCGCGCCCTCATCACTACCGCCGAGTTCGAGTGCTTTTTTGTAGAGTTCGTCGACCTGCTCGCGCGACCCGGCGACGAATGCCAGCATGGTGCCATTGCCGGGTTGCGCGTCTTTCTCGTCGTAAGGGAGGCAGACCCCGAGCATGGGTTGGCCCGCGCCCGTGCCGTAGAGGCACATCCTTCGCATGTCGACTACCTGTTTGTAGCCCAGTGGGGCAAGCAGTTCGATCCAGAATGCTTTTCCCTTTGCCATGTCTTTGGTGCCAATCGTCACGTACCCGATGA
>JAGRIN010000121.1 GCA_020443245.1 Pseudomonadales bacterium | reverse complement strand
ACACCCGTCAGCCGGCTGATCTCCTTCAGCAACTCGTCCTCGAGATAGGGTTTCCTGATGTACCCGTCGGCACCCTCGTCGATACTCTCCTGCCCTTCCTCATGAAACGCGCTGGCGCTGACCACGATCACGATGGGTGCCTGGCCGGTCGTTTCCTGCTTGATCACCCGGGTCGCCTCGAGGCCGTCCATGTCGGGCATCCGCTTGTCCATCAGGATGAGCTGGGGACGGAACCTGCGTGCCGCGTCGATACCTTCGTCACCGCTGAACACGACTTCGACCTCGAAGCCGATGGATGAGAGGAACTGCCCGGAAAGCAGGGCATTTTCGCGATTGTCATCGACGATCAGTATCCGGCGCGCCGATCCCTTGATCCCGATAACCCGGGAACGCGACGTCGGCGCCACATCGACATCCTCGGACGCGGAATCGATGTGAACCGGGATCGTCAAGCGAAACTCGCTGCCGACACCCACCGTGCTCGCGACAGTAATGTCGCCGCCGAGAAGCCTCGCAAACTGTTTGGAAATCGCGAGCCCGAGCCCGGTTCCTTCCTGTGTCTCGCTGTTGCTCGAACTGCGCTCAAACGGCAGGAAGACTTTCTCCAGGTCGTCGGCGGGAATCCCCGGACCTGTGTCGCTGACCGTCACGCTGAGGCGATTCGACGTGTCGACGTCGACCTCGACATTCACCTTGCCCGTCTGCGTATACTTCACCGCGTTCGAGACCAGGTTCACCACGATCTGGCGAAACTTCGACTCGTCTGCCCGGATATGCCTCGGAACTCGCTGCGAAATGTCGATCGCAAATCCCAACTGCTTCTCTTCCAACTTGTTGCGCGCGACCGCGTCGACGGTATCGAACAGTACATAGACGTCGAACACAGACTCCACGACTTCCATCCGGCCGCACTCGACGCGGGAAATGTCCAGCACGTCATTGATGAGCGACAGCAGGTGACGCGCACTCAGGATGATGGAATCAAGGTTCTGCTTGTGCGTGGAGGAAAGCGCGGCCTCCCGCGACAGAATCTGCGCATAGCCGAGAATCGTATTCATGGGCGTACGGATCTCGTGCGACATGTTCGCGAGGAACATGCTGTTGTCGGCACCGATCACGGCATCGCCTTTTCCACGGCTCGCCGGCAACGCGCCGCCGGTGCCATCGGCACCTGACATCTCGTTACCCATTTCCCCGGCCTTCATCCAATTCATTCCTTTACGACTCACCTGCGCCTTGACGCGCGGCGTTTACGACACCAGAAATCCCAATTGCGCCTTTCTCAGGTAGCTCCTTTGCTCCCGGTAAAGGAACTCCTGTCTCTCGGCCAGTTCCCGCACAACAAAACGCATGAGTTCACGCCAGGCGGCCAGCATCCGCGGCGTCGCGGACGTTCCGAGAAGTTCTTCCATCGACATCACGAACGCGTCACAAAAGCCGTCCATCCATTCCACCTGGACGCGCGCATTGACGTGCGCCTCGGCAACCCGGGAGAACATGGCCATCAAATCGTCCGGTGACGAGATACTCGCGAGCGTCTGGTCGAGCAGTGACAGCACGAGTTCGGGATGGGAGACGTCGGGCCTGACAATGAATCGCGTCTCCGGTCGCCTGATGAACAGGATCTGGAAGGCACGAACGACTACTTCACGTCCCCTCGCTTCGATGAGCGGCCTGGTCTCAGACAGGACCAGCAGACTTTCATGGTGCAGCGGCATTTCCAAGAACCCACCTCTTGTCGTGCAATATCTGTTATCAGTCAGTTCGGGTATCGACGCACCCGCACAAAACTTTAGGCGGACGCGAGGGCCGCGGCGGGAGCAGCAAACTTGTATCCAGCGCCCCTGATCGTCTTGATATATTTGGGTCTCGCGGGGTCGTCCTCGATCTTCTTGCGCAGCTTGCCGACGAGCACGTCGACGCTGCGGTCGGAGTAGAACCAATCCCGGCCGGAGACCGACTGGAGGATCTGCTCACGGTTCAGGACGCGGTTGCCGCTCTTGACCATCGCTTTCAGCAGGGCGAACTCCTGGGTCGTGAGATGGACGATCTGTCCGTCGCCATCGCAGAGTTCGTGGGTGTCGAGGTCCAGTTCGAAGTCGCCAAACCGCACCCGGCCCTCCCCCGTCGCACGGGCATATTCGTTGACGCGGCGGAGCACCGCCCTCACGCGCGCCAGCAGCTCACGCTGGTCGAAAGGCTTGGGTACGAAATCGTCCGCACCCAGTTCGAGACTGACGACCTTGTCGACCGAATCGGTCGTGCCGCTGATGACGATGATACCGAGTTGGGCGGAGCGTGAGCGCAACAGGCGCGCGAGTTCCAGGCCATGCGCATCGGGCAGGCCCAGGTCCAGCAGGACAAGATCGAAGCGGGCGCGTTCCAGCGCAACGAGCAATTCCGCCTTGTTGCGCGCGACGACCACACCGTAACCGGCTTCGCCCAGGTACTGGGAGATGATGTTTCCGAGCGGCTCGTCGTCGTCCACGACCAGGATACGGCCTTCGTCTCGCATTTATTGTCTCCGCGTTGCTTGCTCGTAATCTTTTGTAAGTATTACGGCAGGCGCCGGAGAATCTTTAGCGAGCGAGGGGCGTTCAGCCCAGCAGGATGGTCTCCCAGGAGGGTGCATCGGGCGCCACGAAATCGACCCCGGAGCCACTGCCTCCGCCGCCGTACGTCACTGTCCGAATGATGGGCCTGAGCGCTTTGGCTCGCGCCAGTATCGTCACCGGGTCGAGGCCTCCGGCTGAACCGCCGGCGATGACGAAAGAGAATTCGTCCGGCTGCTTCTCGAAGATATCCAGCGCCACGACGCCGTCGGTGGTGTCGATCACGGTGTGGCCGGTGTCTTCAATCGCTTCGCGATGGACACGAAGGTTATCCTCGTCGCCATCGATGAGCAGCACAAGACCCGCGAGACCGGGGTCTGTCAAAACATGGCTTTCGACGTAACGGGGAATCGCGAGTTCGAAACCCGCGTCGCTGCGTGCGAGCACACCGCCGCACTCGCGCAATATGTCGAGGCAGACCTCGAGATCCGGCTCCGGCGCGACATCGTCGACCGGCAGGAACGGGCCGTCGCGCCCGGCAACGGCGACCCTGACGCACAGGCAATCATCCACTGCGTCGGTCCAGTCCGGGCTTGCCGCCCGAACCGTTGCGACGAGTTCACCCGTGTTCTCGCGCGCCGTAATACAGAGCTGCAACAGCGCGTGGTACAGCGCATGTTTACTGACCAGTGATATGCAAGGATCCGGCAATTCGCCCTCAATCTTCAGTTTGCCGGCAGGGAAAATTTCGAGCATGCCGCGCACGTCCTCGACAACCTTGCCGACATCCACCTGGGTGACGTCCTGCCTGGCGTCCCGGATCAGGAAGAAGAAGCCCTCCAGCAGCTTGTTCGCCCGGCCCAGCGTGGCGAGGAGGTGCTCGCCGATATCGGACTCCCCGCCCCGCGAGACGAGCAGGTTGGTATAGCCGAACGCGGCCGCCATGACGTTGTTGAATTGGTGCTGGGTATCTCTTGCCAACTCCGACGCGAGCCGCAGCCTTGCCTGCTTTTTCTTGTCCACGGGACATTGCCGGTTGTGTGCGGGACTCGCAGTATAATTCATCGAATGTCCATCCTTCTAACGCCCTGGGGCAGCTGTTTTCATTAATCTGTGGTGTCGTCGAAGCGCTCGACGACGCAGTCGCCTCCGCGGGAGGATGCGATGGTGAGCGCACGCCTCGCTTGTTCAATGAGGGTCGCGCGGTTTTCATGCGCGTCGGACGCAGCAATACCGACAGACAGCCTGACCTTATCGCCACCCGGAACGTTCATTTCGCGCGCAATGACCATCAGGCGGTGCGCGACCGAACCGGCGTCTTCGAGGGTCGCGTCGCTCGCCAGCAAGGCGAACGAGCCGTCACCGAGCCGCCCGATTACATCGACCTCGCGAATCGACGATTCGAGCAATTGACCTGCGAGGCGAACGAACTCGGTCGCCGCCCGTCCTTCGCCGGTTTCGGATTCGAGACGAATAAGAAGCAAGGCGAACCGGAAGCCTGTTCGCTTGCGCAAGGCGACAAACCGCTCCGCTTCTTCAAGCACGCGTTGTTCATTGCCGCATCCGGAAAGTTCGTCGGTGCGTGCCAATTCCCGCAATTGCCGGTACAGACGCTGGACCCGCGCCAAAGCGAGGTCGCATCGCTCGTTCGCTGCCCGACCTTCTTCGACGGCGCCATCCAGGATGGCATTGACCGAGGCCAGTATCGCGGCCGTCAACATGGCGAGTGTGACCGCGGCCGCAATCCAGCGCGACATGTCTTCCTGCGGCACCATGGCAAGGACGACGCCGATCATGACAAGGCTGTTCGCCACGATATACGCATTGACCAGTACGCGACGTCCGGCCCGCGGCGTTGCAGGCGCACGCTTGTACGCGTTCGAAAATCCGGCAATGGGCAGCATCTTCGCTCCCTCCTTTTTATGGCACTGGTATCACCGTTTCGTCAGGCACGCCGATTTCTTTAACGTCCGGATGCCCGCGGAGCCAGTCAATTCAACGCTTGCGCCCGGTTACATGCTAAAATTCCCGGTTTAGTGCCTGACAGCACAGCGTGAGCGGCGATAACGATGTACAAGATCTTCATCGACGGCCAGGCCGGGACCACCGGACTGCTGATTCACCAATATCTGGAAGGGCGACAGGATCTGGAGATCCTGTCGATTGCGGACGCCGACCGGAAGAATGACGAGGCGAAGCTCGCCCTGGTCCGCGAGGCAGACGTCGTCATCCTCTGCCTGCCGGACGACGCGGCACGCCAGACCGTAAAACTGGCTTCAAACACCGGCGTGCGGATCATCGATGCCAGCACCGCCCACCGCGTTGCCGACGGCTGGGTGTACGGCATGCCTGAACTGGCACCGGGCCAGCGCGAGGCGATTGCGGATGCTCGCTTCGTGGCCAATCCGGGCTGTTACCCCACAGGCTTTTTGTTGGCCCTCGCGCCGCTCGTTCGCGCCGGCAAGCTCGACATTGCGAGTGACGTCGTCATCAGTGCGGTTTCCGGTTACACCGGCGGCGGACGCCAGATGGTCGAAGACTATGAGGCCAGGGAGAAATCCCACCCCCATGACCTCTGGCCGCCCCGCGCCTACGGCCTTACGATGCATCACAAACACGTGCCCGAAATGCACAAGTACTCGGGGCTCGCGCATGCGCCGATGTTCCTGCCTCAGGTCGCGCATTATCGGCAGGGCATGCTCGTCAGCGTACCGCTCTCGAATCGCGCGCGGATGCCGGGCGCCTCGCTCGATGCGATCTATGAACTGCTCGCTGAAACCTATGCCAATGAGGCGTGCGTTACCGTACACGCGCCAAACGACGAGTCATGCCTCGACGGGGGCAAACTGGACCCCCAGGCCAACAACGGCACCAACAACCTGGACCTGTTTGTCTTCGGCAACGAGGAGCAGGCGCTGGTGATCGCACGACTCGACAACCTCGGCAAAGGCGCCGCCGGTGCCGCAGTACAGAACCTCAACATCATGCTCGGCATCGACGAGCTTACCGGACTGAAAGGAAGAACTGCCTGAAATGGAACTGACGGGACTGTCATCCCAACAACTCGCTGCCCGAAAGGCAGAGCTCGAATCCGCGCTCGACGACATCAGGTCGCAAAAGCTCTCGCTGGACCTGACCCGCGGCAAACCGGCATCGGACCAACTGGACCTGTCGAACGCGCTGGACGGTATCCTGGAAGGCTTCTACCTGCTGCAGGACGGTACCGACGTTCGCAACTACGGGGGCATCCTGGGCATCCCGGAAGCACGCGCACTCGGCGCCGCGATTCTGGACCTCGCGCCGGAGCAGGTCCTTGCCGGCGGCAATAGCAGCCTGACGTTAATGTACCAGTACATGGATTTCATGACGGGGTTTGCATCGCCCTGCTGGCGCGACGAAGCCGTGCAGGCAGGAAGTCGTCTCAAGTTCCTCTGCCCGGTGCCGGGATATGACCGGCACTTCACGATTTGCGAACAACTGGGCATCGAGATGATCCCCGTCCCCCTGACGGGTCGCGGCCCGGACATGGACCTCGTCGAATCGCTCGTTGCCGCGGACCCGCTCGTGAAAGGCATCTGGTGTGTCCCGAAATACTCGAACCCGTCCGGCGAGACCTACGACGACGAGACCGTCAAGCGCATCGCTGCGTTGCCGAAGCGCGCGGGCGCGGGTTTTCGCGTGATGTGGGACAACGCCTATGTAGTCCATCACCTGTCCGACACGCCGGACCAACTCGCAAGCATCATGGAACTGGCAAGTCGCGAAGGTACCGAAGACAACATCGTCCTGCTCGCATCGACTTCCAAGATCACGTTCGCCGGGGCGGGCGTCGCCTTTCTCGGTGCATCCGTCACCAACCTCAAGGCATTCGAGAAGTACCTGTCGGCATCGGTCATTGGCTACGACAAGGTGAACCAGCTCCGCCATGTGCGGTTCCTGCGCGACATGGACACTCTCTCCCGGCACATGGAGAAGCACCGCGCCCTGATCCAGCCGAAGTTCGACAAGGTCGAGGCCGTCCTGGAGAGCAAACTGGGCGGCAAGGGTATCGCAACCTGGACCCGGCCGGCCGGCGGCTACTTCGTTTCTCTCGACACCATGGCCGGGATCGCGAGCGAGGTCGTGAGGATGGCAGCCGGTGTCGGCGTCAAGCTCACCCCCGCCGGGGCAACCTGGCCCTACGGGGTCGACCCGGAAGATCGCAATATTCGTATCGCGCCGACATTCCCGTCTCTCGCGCAGCTCGAGAAGGCGCTCCTGGTCTTTGTGGTCTGCGTCGAGCTGTGCGCGGTCAACAAGCTGCTGGAAGGATAATCGCGCATGAAGTTCTTCAAACGCCTCCTGTCGAGCGGCACTGACCGTGCCGAGCCGGCCCCTGATTCCGGCAAGCTCGATGCGGCGTCGCCGCCACCTGCGTCACCGGCGTCCGGGCTGGCGCCGCTCCCCGAAATTCCGCCCGACTTTGCCGAACTGCACCTGCCCGACGAGATCAACCGCGCGGTTCACAAGCTCGGCTTCGTCAAATGCACGCCGGTCCAAAAGGAAGTGCTGCCCCACTCGCTCGATGGGCGAGACATCATCGCGCAGGCCCAAACCGGTACGGGCAAGACGGCCGCATTCCTGATCTCGATCATCGCTTACCATCTGGAAAATCCCGAGATGGAACCCAGGGCGCCGGGCACACCGTTCGCGCTCGCCATCGCGCCCACGCGCGAGTTGGCAATGCAAATCGCCGACGACGCGGCATCGCTCTCGGAATTCACTGACCTCAAGATCGTGACGCTGGTCGGTGGTATCGACTACGAACGCCAGAAGAAACAACTGGCGAGCCAGGTGGACATCGCCATCGCAACGCCGGGGCGGCTCCTTGATTTCTGTCGCTCGCGGATCATCGACCTCTCGCACGTCGAGTCGGTGGTGATCGACGAGGCCGACCGGATGCTCAGCATGGGGTTCATACCCGACGTGAAGGCAATCATGCAGCGCCTGCCGCGCAAGGAGCGACGACAAACACAGCTTTTCAGCGCCACGTTCACCGAGGACATACGAAGGCTGGCGGCCAGTTGGACCCAGGACCCTGAACGCATCGAAATCGACCCGGAACAGATCGCCGTCGACAGCGTCGACCAGCGCGTCTACCTCACCTCGACGGACCAGAAGTACACCGTTCTCTACAACCTGATCAACAGCGACGAAGTCGACCGCATCATCGTGTTCGTGAATCGTCGGGACGAGACGCGCAGCCTCGCCGACCACCTTTACCGGAACGGCATCGACTGCGGCTTGCTCACGGGCGAAGTGCCGCAGAAAAAACGTATCGCAACGCTCGCGCGCTTCAAGTCCGGCGAATGCAAGGTACTGGTGGCGACTGACGTTGCAGGCCGCGGTATTCACGTGGACAACATCAGTCACGTCGTCAACTACAACCTCCCTGAAGACCCCGAAGACTATGTCCATCGCATCGGACGGACGGGGCGCGCAGGTTCGACTGGTATCTCCATCGCGCTGGCGTGCGAGGACGACGCGTTCATGCTGCCCGCTATTGAGGAACTGCTCGGCGCGCGCCTGGACTGCCAGGCGCCGCCGGCCGAGTTG
>JAGRIN010000120.1 GCA_020443245.1 Pseudomonadales bacterium | reverse complement strand
CCAGCAGCGGGTCCGTGATCCCTCACGGGTCACGCTGCGCATAGTCCAGGGCGCGGGCCACTTCTCATTTCTCAGCCCATTTCCCGCACACATGGCGGGAGCGGATTTCCCACCCTCGACCGATCCGCCGGGATTCGACCGCGAAGCGTTCCACAAGACACTGCCACCCAAGATCGAAGCCTTCCTTGACCGAGAACTGGGACGCTCGAGACGCCTGCATTAGCATGATTCCCGCGCACGACGACTGCCCTGCGACGAGATGTGGCAAGTCCGGCAAGGCTGCGCAGGTGATCAGTTCAGGCAAGCGTTGTGACCACTTTTGACCTTGCCTCATGCAGGCTGCTTCACCGACATTGGCCCGAAAGGAAATAAAGTGAGGTCAACATGGTATCCAGGGCAGACCTGAACAGCGTGACGGCGCCGCTCGAGCAGGCGACCAGCCTCCCGCCGGCGTGCTACACCCAGGCCGCAGTCTTCGAGCAGGAGAAGACCAGGCTTTTCTACCGGGAGTGGATATGCGTCGCGCGCGAGGAACAAATCGCGACAGCAGGCGACTTCGTTTGCGTCGACGTTGCGGACCAGCCACTCGTGATCGTTCGCCAGAAGGACGGTTCGATCGAGGCCCTCTCGTCAGTCTGCCTTCATCGCGCAATGCCGATCTGTTCAGGTTCCGGTAATGCCTCGAGCTTCAGCTGCCCGTATCACCTGTGGAAGTACGGCCTGGACGGTCAACTGATCAGCGCACCGCTCATGGATGGGGCCGAGGATTTTCATGCGCGCGACTGCCGGCTTCCTCGCGCACACGTCGAGACCTGGCAGGGTTTTGTCTTCGTCAATCTCGCAGACGAACCGAAGCCACTCGTACCGCGACTGTCGCGCTTCGACGCGATGCTTGCCGAATACGAACTCGGTCAAACCATCATCGCGGCCACGACAGAGTTTGACAGCCCCTGGAACTGGAAACTCCTGGTCGAGAATTTCATGGAGGCTTATCACCACATCGGGCCCCACAGCGAAACACTTCTGCCGGTCTACCCTGCAAAAGATTCGTACGTCGTCGCCGATGACGATCACCTTTGGTCCATCCTTCACATGCCCGGCACGCTACACGCCGACGGTGAAGAAGATTTTCCGCCGTTCCCGAAACGCGCGGGCCAGAAGAACCACCACCTTGTCGCTTGCGTTGTGTCGCCGACGCTCATCTTTGCAGCCAACGACACGTCGGTCTTCTGGTATCAACTGTTTCCCCATGCACACAACAGCATGACGCTGAAGATCCACCTGCTGTTGCGCCCGGAGGTCGTCGCAGACGAACGTTTTGCGCCGCACATTCCGGAAGTCCTTGAACTCGCCCGCTTCGTTCATCTCGAGGACATTGCCGTGAACGAAGGACCGTGGCGAGGGCTACATGCCCCGATGGCACGGGCCGGCCGACTGTCTCCGCTCGAGGCGGCGATCTGGCACATGAACCAGTACTGGGTGAACCGCGTCTTCGACGCGTAGAGCTGCCGCAGGCATAATCGGGCTTCCAATAATCGAATACGGAAAAATCCGATGACAACACTATCCCGGGAAGTTCACCTCAAGAGCAGGCCGGTCGGTATGCCGAAGCCGGAAGACTTCGAGATCGTCCAGGTCGAATTGCCGGAGCCGGGCGAAGGAGAAGTGCTGGTCCGCAATCTCTATATGTCTGTTGATCCCTATATGCGCGGTCGCATGCGCATGGAATGGGGGCCCGGCACGGCCTTGATGGGCGGCGCCATTGGCCAGGTCGTCAAATCCCGCAATCCTGCGATCACCGAAGGCAGTTACGTCAGTCACGGCGCCGGTTGGCGTGAGTATTTCCTGTCTGACGGCACCGGAATGGGTGAGGTCGACCCTGCGCTCGCGCCGCTACCCGCCTATCTTGGGGTAATGGGGATGCCCGGACTCACCGCTTACGGCGGACTGCTCAAGGCGGGCCAGTACCAGGACGGCGAGACGGTTTTCGTCTCTGCTGCATCGGGAGCCGTCGGCAGCGTGGTCGGCCAGATCGCGAGGATCAAGGGCAGTACGGTAATCGGCAGCGCCGGCAGCGACGCCAAGGTCCGGCACCTCATCAAAGAATACGGGTTCACGCACGCCTTCAACTACAAGACCGCCGATCCGCTCGCGGAGCTGCGCAAAGGCGCACCTCAAGGGATCGATATCTACTTCGAGAACGTCGGGGGGCCGCAATTGGAAGCGGCGCTGACGCACATGCGGCAGTGGGGGCGAATTCCGATTTGCGGCATGATTTCCCACTACAACGATGCCGAGACACTTAGCCCCGGTCCGCGCAACCTGACCGAGACAATCTACAAGCACATCACGCTACGCGGCTTCGTCGTCAGCGAGTACGGTGACCTGCAGCCGCAGTTTCGCCAGGACATGAGTGACTGGATCAAGTCCGGCCAGCTCAAGTATCACGAGACGATATCGGAAGGCATCGAGAACGCGGCAGCCGCGTTCATCGGACTCTTCAGCGGCCAGAACGACGGCAAGATGCTCGTCCGGCTCGGTAAAGAGTAAGTGAGGGACTGCCGGTGCACCTGATCGTGCACCGGCACCCGGTTCAGGCTGACTTCGCCAGATCCTTGACCTCACCCCCGTAGACGAACGCGGGATCGTCGAGGTCGATCTTCGGAATCTCGTCCTTCTCGCGCCAGTAGTCCTGGGTGTGTTGCCATTCACGCTTGTTGCCGCTCTTTGGCATGAGGTGCATGGCACGACGCAGGTAGTTCGGGTTGAAGTTGTCCTGGTCGATCCAGTCGCCGATCACCATATCCTTGTCCTCGGGACGCAACGCCGGCATGACCGAACGGACGCCTTTCTCGTCCATGTGCTTCAAGAGCCTGCACACGAAGTCGCCGATGAGGTCGACGCGCAACGTCCAGCTGGCACGGAAGTAGCCGAAGATCCAGACCATGTTCGGCACGCCCGTGAACATCATGCCGCGATAGGTGACGGTGTCCGAGAAGTCCACCTGCTTGCCGTCGACCGCAAAATCGATGTCGCCCAGCACGCAGAGGTTGAAGCCCGTCGCGGTCACGACGATGTCCGCCTCGATCTCCTTGCCGGATTTGGTCACGACCCCTTTTTCGGTGAATCGCTCGATTTCGTCCGTCACCATGCTGGCCTTGCCCGATGCAATGCCCTTGAAGATGTCACCGTCCGGTACGAACGCGACGCGTTGCTGCCAGGGACGGTAGCGCGGCGTGAAGTGTTCCTTGACGTCCTCTTCCGGCAGGAACATACGCACGGCGCCGAGCAGTTCGTCCTTCACTGCTTCCGGCTCCTCGAAAGAGCGTCTCGTGAACTCAGCCTGGTTGAAAAGAATCTGACGACGAACGATTTCATGAATCCAGGTTTCGTCGATGCCGAGCTTGCGCAACTCGTCCGCCATCGGGTTCTCGTTCCGTCCCGGGATAAAGTAAGTCGGCGATCGCTGCAGCACTGTGACGTGATTACAGTCGGCCGCAATAGCCGGCACGACCGTTGCGGTCGTCGCACCGGACCCGATGACCAGGACGTTCTTGCCCTTGTAGTCCAGGTCTTCCGGCCAGGTTTGAGGATGAATGATCTGGCCCTTGAACTTGTCCATGCCGGGCCAATCGGGCGTATAACCTTCCGAATGCTTGTAGTAGCCCTGGCACATCCACAGGAAGTTGCAGGTGAAACGAATGGTTTCATTGGTATCGGTCCGTGTGCCTACCACCGTCCAGGTACTGGTCTTGCTGTCCCAGGAGGCGTTGTTCACACGGTGCTGGTAGCGAATGTGTTCATCGAGATCGTTCTCTTCGATGACTTCATCCATGTATTTCAGGATCTCTTCCGCCGTCGCGATCGGCGCGCCGGTCCACGGCTTGAAGCGATAGCCGAAGGTATAAAGATCGCTGTCGGAGCGAATGCCGGGGTAGCGATGCATCCACCAGGTGCCGCCGAAGCTGTCCAGCGCTTCCAGGATAACGAAACTCTTGTCGGGGCACTGCTCCTTCAGGTGGTAGCCGGACCCGACGCCGGATATGCCGGCGCCTACGATGACGACGTCAAAATGCTCTGTTTTGGCCATGGTCTTGTACTGGTTGTGGTAGGTTGCAGGTGACTGTGCTCCCGGCGGGACCGAAGGCACAATGACTTAGATCAATACCATAGCGCCTCCTCCACCCGGTGGGGATCGAGATAAACAGAGCTGAGGCGCCATCATTCATCCGGATGATCCACCTCCAAATGGAAGCGCTCTCACTGATTTATGCACGCTCGATCAACTATTGCATCGGCGCAGGTGGACGCGTGCCGTGGGAGCTGCCCGACGAATACGCGCTCTTCGAACGCACAACGCGAAACCACGCCATCATCATGGGACGAGCCAGCTGGGAGGACCACCGCACAACGCTGCCCGATCGGTTGAATATCGTCGTCACGAGCAGGCCTGCGGCCGCATTCTCGAAGGGCATCCGTGTCGCCCGATCACTGCCCGAAGCGCTATCGCTGGCTCGCTCATCAAACCTGGCGCCATTCGTGATCGGTGGGACCCGCCTGCTTGCCGAGGCCATGCCATTGACGACACGCGTCTTCGAGACAATCGTCGACGTCGAAGTTGAAGGCGACACTTACGTCGATGCATTCGACTTCACCGGATGGCATGCTTCGGTCGTGGATCAACGTGGCATCGACGCCAACAACCGGTACGCCTGGACAACCCGCAGATATCAAAAGCCAATGCCGAAGGAGACATGAGATGACTGCACTCGACTACGCGAAACTCCGTGCCGACATCAACGCTTTGTATGCGCGCGAGCATGTCGAACTCGGCCACGAGGGTACGCTCCGTTGCCTCGATGAAGCGAGACGCTGGGACCTGTCCGGTACGCTGGCAGACGGAGGTGTCGTGGTCTTTCCTCATGCAGGCGTTGCGGACTGCGGGCACCAGATCGGCGCGGCCGTTAACGCGTGTCTCGACAGTCGCGCAGACAAGGTCGTCGTGATCAGCGTCTTGCATGCGTTCACCGACGCGATGCAGCAAGCGCGAGTCAACGTCTCAGGTGGTGACGATCCTGCAAAGTATCCGTTCTGGGGCATACAGGGGACAGGCATTCCAGGGGATCGCCAGGAGTGGCAATACGACCATGTCCTCACCAGCTGGCGACACCTGTGGCGCGCGGAGACGACGCGGCGAGGAATTCGGGGTCCGCTCGTCATCGAGCGCTATCCTTATCTCGCCGGCGGAAATCCCTCTCGACTGCCCGGCATTGAGGAACTCGCGCGACTTATCGAAGATGCGGTGGTCGTGTCCACCGCCGATGCGTTCCACCACGGCATCGGGTACGGCGATACGCCTGAAACATCGTTCGATCCCGATGCAGACGGGCTCGCAAAGGCGCGAGCCCGAATGCAGGAAGGCGTTGACCTCCTCGCGGCCGGCAACTATGCCGGGTACGACCGGCACTGCGTCGAAGCCAAGAGCGATGCCCGCGACGCCGGCCAGACGTTCCGATACCTGCGCGGACCGATGCGCGGCGAAATTCTCGACGTAACCTACACCGATTCCAGTGAACTCTACGGCGAGCCGCCGCCTACATGGGTCGCCGGCGCCCTGTTCGAGTGGCGTCAGCTACCCTCTTCGGGTGCATAAGCCGGATCGATCTCCGCAAGGTCTTTGAGTGCCGCGCGACCGACGCCCGAACGCTCGCTCCAGTGCATCGCGCGCAGCAGAAATTCCTTTGCGCCGTCATCGTTCGAAGCCTGGTGTTGAATGTGCCCCATCCAGTAGTTGATGGAGGCCCATGCCGGTCGTGAGACATAGACCCTGTTCATCTGGGCCAGTGCCTCATCAAGGCGTTCGCCCTGGGTGGAAAGCGTCCGGCCGACACCATAAGCCGCTTCGAGATCATGCGGCGCGATCTCCTGCGCCTTTCGGTACGCCGCCAACGCTTCATGCAATCGTTCTTCCCGGTCTGGTGCTTTGACCCGCGCACAGTAGGAGAGCAGCATGTCGCCAAGTTCGATATAGGGGCGTGCGTCATCATCACCCAGGGCGCTACGCGCAGTTTTGAATGCCGCAACCCACTCTTTTTCCATCTGCCAGGAAACGGCCTGGCCCGCCAACGCTCGTTTGTCACCAGGGTTTTTCCGGAGAATTTCTGTGAACTCCGCTCGCGCCTCACGTGGATGTGAACTCACCATCATGTAACCCAGCTTGTAACGCATATCGCGCTCGGTGACATCGAACCGGGTGACCGTCTGGTCGTACTCAAACATTTCCACAGGGATCGAGAGCACAGGTCGTGATCGTTTCCCAAGATAGTTGACGACTTCGGCCTCCAAATCCCTGGGCTCCATACCAAACGCTTCGACAAAGGCGTGCTCTCGCGACGAGCCATCATTAATCTGTTGGAGATAGGCAAATACTTCTTCGCTTCGATCCGGGAAGCCCGCGTACTTGCCGAAGTACAGGTAATTGACCGTCGCCCACGCCATCGAGTAAAAGTAACTAACGAGATATCTGTTTCGCCGTGCAATATCGTCGCGATTGACGATGTCTGCAAACGGCAGATAGAAATTCCCGTCCATTCCTTTCACACGCTCATCGGCAGAGGCGCCAAGAATCGCCCTGTCCTTCCGCACACAAAAGTGCGCGAAAACCTCCGCGAGTCCCTCGTTGTACCATACGGGGTAGACGCTCCGGCCGGTTCCGAGAAGGTGATGCACATACTCGTGATAGGTGAGCACATTGTCATTCATACCGGATTTGGATGACATCACGAGCCGGCTACCTCTCAGGTCGGCATCAAAGTAACCGACGAACGACGACGAGGCGTCCAATGTCTTCCGGAAGTCACTCCAGGACCTGAACATCACGACTTCAATCCGGCCTGCATCGTCATCACCCTTGCTGCCGGTAAACTTCAGCACTACGCTGCGGAACAGTTCGAGCGAACGAAGCCTTTCCTCGGCAAATCCAGGTTTGGTGTCGGTGTACAGAGTGAAGTGCTCACTTCGGTAACCGCGCCATTTCCCAAGCCCCTCAGCCGATGCCGAGGCGCCAAACACGATCACAACGAACAGCAACACCGCATATCGTCGTCGCATGCCATCACCCATTGTCTGTCGTCACTTCCGGTAAAGGTGCGACGAGGTTCAAATTCCCTCACCTTCAGCCGATGGTGTCGAGAAATTGAGCTATCGCTTGGTTGACCGGTTCCGGATGCGTCATGTTCGGGGCATGCGCGGCGCCGGGGATGCGGACGAACCCGCGACAATCGGGAAGCTCTCCGGCAAGTTCTTCCGCCGTGGCAATCGGGATCGCATTGTCTTCTTCGCCGTGGATGATGAGTACCGGACACCGAATCTCACCGACGCGGTCCGCAATGTCGTCACGCGTCAAGAGGGTTTCCGCCGGCAGCACGATGGTCTCGCGATCCCTCGTCTTCCACTTGTCTATCCAGATCGGGGAATGGACCGGGTCATTGATAATGATCGATGCGATGATGCCCGCGACCTCGTCGAGCGATTCGTCGCTTCGCCACCGATCGATCAACGTGCCGTAACCTTCCAGCACTTCGGGCGGATCGACATGCGTACCGGAATCGATCAACACGATCGCGCGAACACGATCCGGGTAACGCAGCGCCGCGCGCAGTGACAGAAACCCGCCTTGCGACATACCAAGCAGCACCGCCTCGTCGATGCCGAGATGGTCCATCAGGGCGATGGCATCGTCCGCCGAATCCCAATAGCTGAACGAGGCAGTCGCCGGCGTCTCGCCGAAACCGCGTTCATCCCAGCAAACACAACGGTACTTGTCCTTTAGCGCGGCGACCTGCGCATCGAACATCGTCCGGTCCATCAAGAATCCATGACTGAAGAGGAGCGCCGGTCCATCGCCCCCGCTGTCCGAGTAAGCGATCTGCTGGCCGTTAACGTTCGCGATGGTCATGCTGCCCCTCTCCTTAGACAATGAAAGTATCGGGAGTCTCTCGCACGAGCGCCGACAAGTCACGCCCTGCTATGCGGCCTCAGGCTCGTCCTCTTCCGGCGTCCCGGCATGGTCCGCCAGCTGGCCAAGGTATTCGGGTAATTCGACGCCGCCCATCTTTGCGAGGTCATGCAGTGACGGCAGGGCTTGCGTGAGTCCACCCAGGAAATTGCCGAC
>JAGRIN010000119.1 GCA_020443245.1 Pseudomonadales bacterium | reverse complement strand
TCGGATATTTGCTGGCCGCCGCTATCGCCGACCGGTTCGATGAGGCGAAGGCCGAACTGGATCAGCTGTCGATATCGCTCACCCATTACCTGGTGCCCGAGACACTTGCTACCGTGGAGGATGTCGCCGCGCGGATCGCGAGTGCAGGGCACCTGTTTGTGCTGGGACGGAGCGCGCACTTTGGCAGCGCGCTCGTCGGCGCACTCAACATCAAGGAAGCGAGCTACATACATGCCGAGGCTTTCAGCGCCGGCGAACTCAAGCACGGCGTTATCGCGCTCATCGAACCGGGTGTTCCCGTGCTGGTGTTCCGCGCGGCCGGTGACGACTATATGCTGAATGTTGCCTCGGAGGTGAGGGCGCGCGGTGCGTTCGTCATCGGGTTGTCGGGGGAGGCGAATCCTCTTTTTGACGCGCGATTGCCGATGCCGCCGACGGTGGGGGATGCCGACATCATCAGCAGCATCATCCCCTGCCAGTTGCTCGCTTATGCGCTGGGCGTCAGGCGGGGCGTGAATCCCGACAAACCGCGAAACCTTGCGAAGAGCGTTACGGTACAATGACGGTCCTGCCACCAGGAACCTGCAACTCGATTGAACCTGCGGCCCCCTATTTTTCTTGCGCTTCTGTTGTTCGCGTCTTTGCCGGCATTCGCCGACCGGATCGCGCAAGTACGTGAGATGCTGACGGGCTACGAATGGCATGTGGATGCGTCAGCCTTCGCGAAGCTGGGGCCCGACGTCTACAAGGATCTGCTGGCGCTCGCGGAAAATCCGGAAGAGACCGGCGTCACACGCGCGCGTGCCATCGCCGTGCTCAGCCTGTATCGTGATGACAGCGTGTGGAATTTCTTCGCCCGCGCGGTTTCAACAGAGGAGGAACCCTCGCGTCGAACCGCCATCGTCGATGCCATGTGCGAGGCGTTTGTGACACAACGTCCCGCTGACGTCGCCGGTACGATGATTCCCTTGCTCGAGGCGCGGGATCTGCACGTCAGGGTTCGTGCCGCGAGGTGCCTGCGCAGGATCGACTCTGACCGCGTACTGCTTGCCCTTGAAAACTATCGCGGTCGCATCAAGAACGACTGGGAGTTCAAGGCTGCCGGCTTCGGGGAACATGATGATGAATGAACAACCGGATGACCTCTCAGACCTCGACGTTGCCGCCTTCTGGCGCGACGGCTACCTTGTCGCTCGTCATCTTGTTTCGCCCGAGCGTATCGACACGATGCGTGGCGTGGTGACCGACCACCTGGCGCAAAACCTGGCACCCATCGAATACGAAGTCGACGTGAAATATCCGGGCGCGCCCACCGACCCGGAGGCCGAGGGCGGCAATACGCCCCGGCGCTTGTTGCACGCGTACGCGCGGCACTCGGTGCTGCGTGAGTGGGCGACGGACGAGGCGATCGCATCGCGCCTGGCCCGCCTTTTCGATACCCGTGACGTCACGTTGTCCCAGTGTCACCACAACTGCGTGATGACCAAGCATCCGGGGTTCAGCAGCGCCACATTGTGGCACCAGGACAATCGCTACTGGAATTTCGACGAGCAGAACCTCATCAGCGTGTGGCTGGCACTTGGCGACGAGAACCGGTCGAACGGCTGCCTGCGTGTGATTCCCGGCTCGCACAAGTTGAGTCTCGAACCGGGACGATTCGATGCGGCGCTGTTCCTGCGTACCGACGTTGCCGAGAACAAGGCGCTGCTCGCGCGCGCGGTGCCGGTCGAACTTTCAGCCGGTGACGTGCTTTTCTTCCACAGCAAGCTGTTCCATGCGGCCGGGAGAAACCTCACCGGTGAGGTGAAGCTGTCGATCGTCAACACGTACCACGTCGGGACGAACCATCCGATCGAGGGAACCCGTTCCGCCCGCTTTCCGGGCGTGCCGCTCTATTAGGGCGCGGCGATCAGGCGCGCTTTTTCGAACGCGGCGAGATCGGGAGCAGTTCCATTAATTCGCCAAACAACTTCTCGCGGGATGAGCCCTTGCGCCAGGCGAAACCGATGTCGCGGTAGTAGCGAGATTGCGGCAGCCGAACCGTTTCGATGTTGGTGCCCTTCAGGACACCTGCGTCGACCGCCATGTCGGGTACGATTGTCACGCCCAGGTCATCATCCACCATCTGCAGCAACATGTTGAGGCTGTTGGCGCCGAACGTGTGGATCTTCTTGTGATTCTTCAGCCGGCACCCGGCGAGCGCATGATCGCGCAGGCAGTGACCGTCATCGAGCAGCAAAAGGCTCTCGTCGGGCAGCGCATCAAAGTCGATACGCTTGCGATCGACGAGCTTCGAATTCTTGTGAAACGCGAGGTGCATCCCTTCACGATAGATGATGTGCGTTTCTACCTGCCCGGCCTCGTAGGGCAGCGCCAGCAACACCAGGTCGAGCTTGTTTTCAGCGAGCTCTTCCATCAAGTGTGCGGTCGTGTTTTCCCGGATGTAGAGTTTCAGGCCGCCGTAGCGATGGCGGATCGACTTGACGAAATGGCTGACGAGATACGGCGCAATAGTCGGAATGGCGCCGAGGCGGATGGGCGAAGACAACGGGTTGGCGTGCGACCGCGCGACATCCACGAGATCCTCGGTTCGCGTGATGATCTCCCGTGCTTTCTCTGCAATTTCGTTTCCAAGGCCCGTGAAGATGACTGACTTGTTGGTGCGCTCGACGAGGGGAACATTGAGGAAAGTCTCAAGTTCCTTGATGCCGGTGCTGAGTGTCGACTGCGTGACATTGACCTGCGTCGCGGCACGACCGAAATGCAGCGTGTCCTGCAAAGCGACCAGGTATTGGAGCTGGCGAATGGGCGGAAGGTTCATGGCGGCGGCCCCGGTGATTTCGTTAATCTAAAAACTCTATCGATCATTACAAAGTAATTCAACCGATAGATTGAAAGACCAGCGATGTAAAGGCCAGGGGACCGCCGCGATTCGAATGCCTATCGGGCGACCGGCGCGACGTCGTCGATGAACCGGTCCAGCGTGTCGCGTTTCTGCGCGGTGTCGCCAATGCCCATGGTGAAGTCCGGCACAATCAGTTCATCGACGCCGGCATCCCGGTAGGCCGCGATAGTGTCCCGTACCTGGTTCACATTGCCGGCGATGGTCGCCTGCGCATTGCCCGACATTCGCTTCACGAGCGCCTCATCGTCAGTGAGGAACATCAGGGCCACGGCAGAACGCTGAATTGCCTTCGGGTCGCGCCCGACGTCGATGCAGTGCTGGTCGAGGATCGCCATTTTGTTGACGAGGGTCTCCACCGTGCCCCAGACATTCCATTCGTCCGCGTACTTCGCCGTGATCCGAAGCGTCTTTTTCTCTCCGCCGCCACCGATGAGGAGCGGCAGGGGGGACTGTGCCGGTTTGGGTTCGAGCGGGGCGTCCTTGAGTTGATAGAACTTGCCGTCGAAGCTGAAGCGATCGGTCTCGAACAGGCCACGGATAACCTGGCATGCTTCCTCGAGGCGCGCGAGTCGGCCGCCCACCGTGTGGAAATCGATGCCGTACTTCATGTGCTCGTTTTCCTGCCAGCCGGAGCCGATACCGAGCACCACGCGTCCGCCGGAGATGTGGTCGACCGTCGCGGCCATTTTGGCGAGCACGGCCGGATGGCGGTAGGTGTTGCCGGTGACCAGCGTGCCGAGCCTGATGCGGGGTACGCATGCGCCCAGCGCTGCGAGCGTGGTCCATGCCTCGGGCCAGGGTGCGCTGACGTCCTCTGCATTCGGCATGAAGTGGTCGGCGAGCCAGATACCGTCCCAGCCCTTCTGCTCGACGTGTTGTGCGAGCGACAGGACGTCCTTGTACGATTGTGTGGGCTGGGGCCAAAAGCTGAATCTCATGGGGAAGTCCTTCCTCGGTGGTTGGGGCGTGAGTTGAAAAGGGGATAGTATCGCGCTGCCCGCCCGGGGTCATGGGGGGCGGGAAAATTCAAAACCTGTCCCCGTTTGTCAGTGAATTGTAACAATGTGAATCAGGTCACGATTGCGCGACGCGCAAGAGGCTAACATGGCTTACATTCAGTTACGTTGAGCCATAACTCGTTGAGTTCCATACCATTTAGAGTATATTACGTTGAGCCCGCGCAGGAGGCTGGGGAGGTAATTGCGCGGCGCCATCACCCGACAGGGGGACGCATGTCCAGGATACACCACTGTTTACTTGTTGTGCTTGCACTGGGCGTCATCGCCTTGCCCTCGTTTGCCGCGAGCGACGATATTTCCGGTGCTGTTTCGCGCAGTGGCGTCACTATCAATGTCTACAAGGGTCGCAATGTCAGCGAGAGCGGGCGCGGCTTCGTTGTGGGTGCCGACGCGCGTGACAGCCTTGTGATGGCTTCCCGGGATTTGGTCGAGGGCCAGACCACCTTGACGGTGACAACCGGAGACAATGCGGAGCGAGTTGCCGCCGTGGTCGCGACGGATGCAGAGACCGGCATTGCGCTGGTTCGCGTGAGCGGGTTGTCCGCGCAACCAGTCGCGTTTGCTGACCAGGCGCCACAGATCGGTGACACGCTGTATGCCGTTGGCCGTTCGACCATGGTCGGCAATCTGGTTGGTGCGATTCCCTGGAATGAAATGGGTCAACTCATCCTGGCCGGTACGAATTCAGGTGCCTCTGCCCAGGCGACCGTGTTCAATGAATGTGGCCAGGTTGTCGGGTTCAGCCTGGCACCACGGTCTGGCGAGACGACCGGGCGTGCGCTCGATGCGGCCGGGGTGCGGCGATTGCTCCAGTCCTGGAACGTGGTGCCGCAGATTGCCAGGACGACGTGTCCTTCAACGCTCGCCAAGGCGCGAGAGCAGGCCGCAGCGGCTTCGGCGGATGCGAAGCGGGCGTCAAAGGAAGCGGCCCAGGCCCAGGAAGTCGCCGCTGGACTGGAGAAGAAGCTGCAGGCTTCAAGCGAGCGCAACGCCGCACTCGAAGCGCAGGCGAACCAGGCTCGTGCGCGCGCCGAGGAAGCCATGGCGGCGGCGGAGGTTGCCCGTCAGAACGCGGCGGATACGAGACTCGAACTCGAACGCAAGACTGCTGCCATGAAGGCCGAAACTGAAGCCTTGATGACCTATATCGAGAAAGATCGTGCGGCCGCGGAACAGCGCTTCAAGGATGCCCTTGAACGTCAGCGCGATGACGCAAACACGCGCGAACGCTGGCTCATCGGTGTGGGTGCGGCAATTCTGGTGGCGCTGCTCATCACACTGTTTCTTACCCGTGGTCGAATGATCGAACCACGCGCCGCCACGGTTGCCAGTTCTTCTTCTCCGAGGTCGATACGCCGCGCGGCCGCGGGCGACAACAAAACCGAGATGCACAACCAGGACCTCGTCGAGTATGTGCTCGACGGCCGGGATGAAGACGGTATCCGCTACCTGCTCCGGATCTCGGGTGACCAGCTCGTGAACCCCGATGGCGTCGTCATCGGTCGCAATCCGAATGATTCTCCCTACATCATCAATCACGCCGACGTGTCTCGACGGCACGCGCGTATCAAGGTGATGAAAAACCGTGTGTTCATCGAGGACCTCGGTTCCACCAACGGGACCTCGGTCAATGGCCAGGCCATCGACGACAAGGGTCCCGTTTCCATCTCGAATGGTGACCAGATCATCATCGGTTCGGTTGTCATGAAACTCCGTGTGCTCGGCGCCTGATGCGCCGGACCGGCGAATTGGTTATTCTCCTCTAACCAACTGAATCCGAGAGGGAGAAATTCAATGAGTGTTGAAGGACGCGTTGCGATCGTTACCGGCGCCGGTGGCGGTCTCGGCAAACAACATGCGCTGCTGCTCGCAAAGCACGGTGCGAAGGTCGTGGTGAACGACCTCGGCGGCAAGGTCGATGGGACCGGCCAGAGTGATGCGGCGGAACTCGTTGTCCAGGAGATCCGGGACAACGGCGGCGAGGCGATTGCCAACCGCGCGTCCGTTTCCGATCGTGCCGGTGCCAAGAGCATCGTCGAAGATGCGGTGAAGGAGTGGGGGACGGTAGACATCGTCGTTAACAACGCCGGCATCCTGCGCGACAAGTCGTTCAAGAACATGACGCTGGACGACTGGGATATCGTGATCAACGTGCATCTCAACGGCACGGCCTATGTCACGTGGCATGCGTGGCCGATCATGTATGAGAAGAACTACGGCCGTATCGTTTTCACCAGTTCGACTTCAGGTATCTTCGGCAGCTTTGGCCAGGCCAACTACGGTGCTGCGAAGATGGGTATGGTCGGCATGATGAATAACCTTTCGCGTGAAGGGGCTTCTCACAACATCAAGGTGAACTGCCTTGCCCCAGGCGCCGCCACGCGAATGATCGCCAGCATTCCGGGTCGTGACGACCTCGATCCTGACAACCCGCCGCCGGAAAGCCATCCGCGCCTCGTGAGTCCTGCTGTCCTGTATATGTGCCAGGAAGATGCCCCGAACGGCCGCATCATCCACGCCTCGGGCGGCCGGTTCTCGTCGAGTGCGATTTTCCACAATGAGGGTGTGGCGCTCGGCGTCGATGCCGATATCGAGAGCTTTGAGGCCAACGCCGACGACATCCTCGGCATGGACCAGGCGAAGATGTTCGTGCCGCGCCAGCGGCAGGCGAGCTGATCCTCGCAACCGGGTTGCGACGGGACCGGTGACGGTCTCGTCGCGCCTTTCTCCGCGGCGAGCCCTCGCCGGATTCAAATCTGACCCCACGCGATCCGGCATAAGCTTGTAGCAATCGCGCACCCAATCCGTTGCCCGCGGAGCCTTCAAATGGCTCGCGTATCTGCTAGAATTGCCCGGTTAAGGGGGAATTGCTACTAATCTCTTTTGGGCAGGAAACTCCTGTCGGGGTCGCAAGCCGTAAACGCCAGCGTTACACATTCCCATCGATTTCAATCCCACGTTGAAGCGGATTCCGTCTGCTTCACTCGCGCGTCCCGCGCGCGTGTCACACCAGGAAGTTAATGTATGTCAGTCGTAGAGAAAGTCAGTGAAGAAGATTCTCACGCGAAGGTCGTCGATGCTGTCGTCGTCCGTTTCGCCGGTGACTCCGGCGACGGGATGCAGCTGACCGGCACGAACTTCACGGAGGCTACCGCCATTTACGGGAACGACCTTGCCACGTTCCCGGATTTCCCCGCGGAAATTCGTGCACCAGCCGGGGCCACCTTCGGCGTTTCCGCGTTCCAGATCTACTTCGGTTCAGAAGATGTCACCACGGCAGGGGACGACGTGGACGTTCTCGTCGCCATGAATCCGGCCGCGCTCATCACGAACCTCAAGGACCTCGTTAGCGGCGGGCTCATCATCGTCGACACCGATGCTTTTACTGACAAGAACATGACCCGTGCCGGCTACAAGACGAACCCTCTCGAGGACGGTTCCCTGGATGGCTACCGCGTCATGGCAATCGATATCACCAAGCAGGTGCTCGAATCCGTCAAGCCCTACGGACTCACTCACAAGTTCGCGGTTCGCTGCAAGAATATGTGGACGCTCGGTCTTGTCATGTGGCTGTTCGAACGAAGCCGCGATGCGACCGTCGAAGGCCTGAACAAAAAGTTCGGCAAGATGCCGGACATTCGCGACGCCAACATTGCGGCACTCAATGCCGGGCACGCGTATGGCGAGACGGCCGAGTTGCCGACTGGCGTCGAGGTCTATCGCGTCCCGCGCGCAGAGGTAGAGCCGGGTCTGTATCGCAACACGACCGGAACCGAGGCACTGGCATTCGGGCTTATCGCAGGCGGGCAGCTTGCGAATGTGCCGATCGTGTTCGCCAGTTACCCGATCACACCGGCTTCGAGCCTGCTACACACACTCTCCGGCCAGAAGCAGTTCGATGTCCTGACCTTCCAGGCAGAAGATGAGATTGCAGCCGCCTGTGCAGCCATCGGGGCATCCTTCGCTGGCAGCCTCGGCATCACATCGAGTGCCGGGCCCGGCATCTCGCTGAAGGGAGAGGCGATCTCGCTGGCAGCTGCGACCGAACTGCCACTCGTCATTGTGAACACGCAGCGCGGCGGTCCATCGACGGGCCTGCCGACCAAGACCGAACAGTCCGACCTGAACCAGGCATTGTTCGGGCGCCATGCCGATACGAGCCTGCCGGTCGTGTCCTGCTCGACATCTTCGGATTGCTTCGATGCCGCCATCGAGGCGGTTCGCATTGCCACGAAATATCGCACGCCCGTCATCCTGCTGA
>JAGRIN010000011.1 GCA_020443245.1 Pseudomonadales bacterium | reverse complement strand
GCAGTACCGTGAGGTCAGGCTCGCGGCGCTCCTTGACTCGCCGGATGCTTTTGCGACCGTGTACGAGGACGCCGTCGCGAGGACGAATGACCAATGGCAGGCATTTGTCCGGGACAAATCGCCGGTATTCGACCGCCTGCTCTTTGTCGAGCGTGCAGGCGTACCCGGCGGGCTGGTGTGGGGGCATATATCCCCCGATTCCCCCGATGAGGCGCATGTATTCCAGATGTGGGTCGATCCATCCTTGCGTGGACAGGGTGCCGGGAAACGCTTGATGGATTCGGTTGTATCCTGGGCCAGGGAGAGCGGTGCAGGGCTGGTCAGCCTCGACGTGACACTGGGCAATGAACCGGCAATCCGGCTTTACCTTGGCGCCGGTTTCGCGTTCACCGGTGAGAGCCGCCCGCTACGGCCCGGTTCGGCGTTGCGTGAACGAAGCATGGTATTGGCTTTGGATGGCCAGGGCGCGCCGGGTCCATTGAGGGCCGGCTAGTTCGGGCCAGGTCCATCCAGCGATGGAACAGGAACGGGCTTTGGGCGCAGGCGTTCATATTCGCGGGCGAGGGCGATAACCCTGGCATCCTGGTTCCTGCCGGCTGTAAACGAGAGTCCGACAGGGAGCCCGGCCACGTCTCCCATCGGGACAGTGACGTGTGGGTAGCCGGCCACTGCCGGGTATGTCGAAAAGCCGCCGAGACCGTGGTCTCCGTTGACAAGATCGATAGTCCACGCGGGGCCGCCGGTCGGTGCGATGAGCGCATCGAGGTGATGGTCAGCAAGCAGTTGGTCGATTCCGTCTTCCCGTGTTGCGCGTCCGGCGCGTTCCATTGCGCTTCGATACTCTTCGTTGTCGAGTCCACCTTTTGCCTGGGCTCGCGTGAACGTTTCCTGGCGAAACCAGGGCATCTCCTCGTCAGCATGCGCGATATTGAATGCGATGAGTTCCTCGAGTGAGCGCGGGGCGTTCTTGCCTGGCAAACTGGCGAGGTACTGGTTCAGGTCGTGTTTGAACTCGTACAGCAGGATGTTCAGCGTGTCGTCGCGCAGGCCCTTGTAGGCCGGCTTCAATTCGAGATCATCGATGATGATGGCGCCACCACGCTCGAGGGTGCCGATCGCCGCGGCCAGCAGGGCATCGACACCCTCGTGATAGCCTGCCGCGGAGCGCACTATGCCAATACGCTTGTTCTCGATTGATGAGCCCGGAGCGGGAACGAGACCTTTTGTGCCGGAAAGCGCTTCGAGCAGCAAGGCAGCGCTCTCGACATCGAGTGCCATCGGTCCTGCCGTATCCTGTGAATGCGAGATCGGCACGATGCGGTCCGCCGGTACAAGCCCGACAGTCGGCTTGATGCCGACCACGCCGTTGACACCGGCCGGGCAGACGATGGAACCGTTGGTTTCCGTACCAATTGCGAGCGGGGCGTACCGCGCCGCCACCGCGACGCCGGAACCGGAACTCGACCCGCACGGGGAGCGCGAGAGATCGAAGGGATTGCGCGTCTGGCCTCCCACACCGCTCCAGCCTGAGGAAGATCGCGATGAACGGAAGTTGGCCCACTCGGACAGGTTGGTCTTGCCGAGAATGATCGCTCCACTCGCGCGAAGTCGTTCAATGAGCGGCGCGTCGCGGCCGGTGTCGTTGCTCGCGAGCGCGAGCGAACCGGCCGTGGTGGGCATCTCGCGCGTCTCGATGTTGTCCTTGACCAAAACAGGGATGCCGAAGAGAGCGGGTAGTGATGCCGGCGCTTGCTGCAGGTATTCATCCTTGCGCCGTGCATCGCTGATGGCGTCGGGATTGATTGCGAGGACCGCGCGAGTTTTGTCGTCGAATGCGGCGATCCGATCCAGGTAGGCGCGTGTGAGCGCCTCGACGCTGATTCGGCGTGACATGATGGCACCGGTCAGTTCAGCGACTGATCCCCGTTCGATGAGGCCTTCGATCATGTTGCGTCGTCCATCCGGGTCGCGCTCGCATGATGACAGCCACAACGCTGCGACGAAGAGCAGTGTGAAGGAGGGGTAAAGTCGCACAACGATCGGATACCTTGCGTCCAGTCAAGGTAATGCTGTCACAGACGTGGCACGCTTGCACGGCTGCTTTGCTGGAGGCCTCGCATGGGAAAGACCATTGTCGTGATCGAAGGTCATCCCGATCCCGATCGCAATCACCTGGGTTACGCGCTCACCGAAGCCTATCGGGCCGGTGCAGAGGCCGCGGGGCACAACGTGGAGACCGTGCAGGTCGCAACGCTCGAATTTCCGCTGCTGCGCACGCAGGCAGAGTTCGAGCAGGGCGCGCCCCCCGCGTGTATCGAAACAGTGCAGCAGGCAATCTTGCGAGCGGATCACCTGCTGCTCGAATATCCACTCTGGGCCGGGACCATGCCGGCGTTGGTCAAGGGTTTTATCGAGCAGGTATTCAGGCCGGGGTTTGCGATCGAAGCGAACGACGGCGGCTGGCCAAAGAGGCTGCTGAAGGGCAAGAGCGCGCGTATCGTGGTCACGATGGGCATGCCGGCGTTCGTTTACCGCTGGTATTTCGGCGCGCACAGTTTGAAAAGCCTCGAACGCAACGTGCTCGGACTGACTGGCGTCAGCCCGATTCGAGAGTGCCTGATCGGCGGCGTCGATTCGATGGATGAGGCGGCGCGTAAACGCTGGCTCGACCTGATGCATCGTTACGGCACGGACGCCGCCTGACGCTTATTCGAACGACCGGGCAGTCCACCACGGAAAGAACGGCGGCATATCCTGGCTGACACGGTCGGGAAACGATGGCGCACGCTTCTCAAGGAACGACTGGACACCTTCCCGAGCGTCCTTGGACTTGCCGGTGTAGTAGACGCCCCTTGTGTCCACCTTGTGTGCTTCCATCGGGTGATCCGCAGTCAGCATCTTCCACATCATCTGGCGAATCATTGCGACCGACACGGAAGACGTCTGGTCAGCGAACTCATGGGCAAGATCGCGCGCAGCCTTCATCAGGTCGTCAGGCTTATGGACACTTCGAACAAATCGCTTCTCCAGTGCCTCGGCGGCGTCGAATACCCGGCCCGAGTAACACCACTCGAGTGCCTGGTTGATGCCGACGATACGTGGCAGGAACCAGCTCGAACAGGCTTCCGGCACGATACCGCGCTTCGCGAAAACAAATCCGTATTTTGCGTTTTCCGAGGCGAGACGGATGTCCATTGCACACTGCATGGTGGTCCCGACGCCCACAGAGGGGCCGTTGCAGGCTGCGATTACGGGTTTCAGGCACTCGAAGAGGCGCAGGGTCAGTACGCCGCCACCATCGGGTTGGATATCGCCCGTGCCTTCCTTGTGATCGAAAGTGCGTTCGCCGCCGGAAAGGTCCGCGCCGGCACAGAAACCCCGGCCGGCCCCGGTGAAGATGATGGCCTTGACGGTGTCATCGGCATCGGCGCGATCGAGGGCGTCGACGAGCTCGCCGAGCATCTGGCCGGTAAATGCATTGAGCTTCTCTGGACGATTCAGGGTGAGGGTGAGAATCCCGTCTTCGACTTCATAGAGGATTTGTTCGTAGTTCATGGTTGCTACGCCGCGTGTTGGAGAAACAGGTTGAAGATGTCGCGCTGGGCATGGCTGCCACCGATGAGGCGAATGTCGTCACGTATGCCGGACAACAATTCAGCGGCACGGGCGTTGTCTCCGCGTGCAAAGTCGACGATGGCTTCTGCCAGCGGCAAGCCAACAGACCGGCAAAGGTGCCCCTGCGTCGACGACTCCCGCGCCCACGACTTGAAGTGGTCGATGCCGCGCTGCAGGGCATCCTCGTCGCCCACGCGGGCGGGGGTCATGAGGTAGTGCAACGTGCAGAACAGAAGTTCTCCGTCGGTCACTCGCGCATTTGAGAGCTCGCGCAGTGGCTCCCAGCGATCACCGACGTCGACGCCGAGCATCTCGAGGCGCCAGAGCAGTGAGGCCGAGTTGGCCACGTCGAGGTAGAAATCGTCCGCGAGGGGGCCAACGAGATAGGTGTCATACAGTTCGAGCGCCGCGTCCGGTTCGCCGGCGCCAATATGGCAGAGGGCTTTGTGCCAGTGCATGTGGTAGACGAAGTTGTTGGTCGACTGCCATCCCGGCATGAGGCCTTCGACCCAGGGAATGCCCTCGGCGAAACGTCCCTGCATCTGGAAGACATGCTGCACTGCATGGGCTGCCCAGATATCGCCCGCATTGATCTCGACCGCCTTGCGGCCCGCCGCTTCCGCCTCTGCGTAATCGCCGGCCTCCTCGAGGCCGAACGCCTGCATGCCGAGCAGGTAGCCGTAGAACGGCTCGTTTTCGTGCCACACCGACAGGGACCGGGCGATCGAGTCGCGCAGGTTTCCGGACGCGCCGGCGTAGAAGTGAAGATAGTGCGCAACCCGCAATGCGAGCATATCCTTCGGATGGTCAACGAGGATGTCTTCGAGGATGTCGACCGTTCGATCCATGTCGCCCGCGATCCAGTTGGAGAGCGCTTCGATATGAGCCTGTTCGCGCGTGGTGAGGTGCGAAGCGGTCTTTCTCAGCGATGTTTCGAGCTGTTTCAACGGACCTGTAAATCGCGGGTCCGCGGCGAGCTTCAGCAGGTATGCTCGGAAGCAGGTCGCCATCGCCATCTCGGGGTCTGACGCGATCAGGGCGTCGAGCACCTGCGGTACGTCCTTGCGTGAACCGAGATAGCCTTCGATGACGGCCTGGAAACGTGGAATGCTGTCGGCGGTGGCGGCGCTCCAGCGAACACCAAGTCCATCCTCGAAAGTCTGCATGAAATTCTCCTATTGTCCGTATCGGGCGGCGCCGGCCTCGAGGTAGGCGACTTCTTCGGGCGTGCTTTCGCGGCCCAGAACCTTGTTGCGATGTGGAAACCGGCCAAAGCGAGCGACCACATCGTGATGCTCGATGGCGTATGTCAAAAACCCGTTCATGTGCGACTTCATCGGCTCCGGCGTCTCGTCGAGGAGTGCCTGGTACAGGGACACGCACCGCTGTTGGTCAGACAACGTCTCGGCATGATGGAACGGGTGGTAGAGAAACGCACGGCCGATCGGAGAGAGAACGCGTTCGAAGCCCTGTGCGAGGGCGTGACGCGCGACTTCCTGTGCGGCCGCGTCATTCGAAAATGCCTTTGCGGTCCCCCTGTACAAGTTTCGGGAGAACTGATCCAGCAGTATGACGAGTGCCAGGCAACCGTCCGGTGTGTCTCGCCAGGCCGCGAGTTCTCCACGTTCGGCGCCGGACAGCGCGTCGCCGAATCGTTCGCGAATCGCATCGTCGGTTTCCTTGCCGCCGCCGTACCAGAGTTTCGTCCGGGCGCCGAGCGCTTCGGGATCGGTCGCAGCGTCCCCGATCCAGTAATCGATCACGTCAGTGGGCGTGGGCGTGGAGTTCTTCATCGGTGAGTTCCATGTATCGGGTCAGGTAATGAACGCATACATAGAATGGTAACGTGTCAGCCAGCGCGCAGAACAGCTTGAAGAGATAATTGCTGCCCATCAACACCAACAGGGCGGGAAGCGTGATCGCGCCCGCCAGGAACTGCGCCCCGAAAGTAACGGTGATGACCATGAATGAGTCGACACCCTGGCTGATAATCGTACTGCCGTTGTTGCGCAGCCAGAGGTGCTTGCCTTTGGTGAGCCGCTTCCAGAAGTGGAACAGGAACACATCGCAATATTGTGCCGCGATGTATGCCATCATGGATGCGAAGACGGCACCGGAGGTCGTCGCATAGAGCAACGTGTAGAGTTCGACCGAACCTGTGACTTCTGACCCGTTCGGCAGGAATACGCTTTCCGCGAGCTGGATGAGTTGCCAGGGCGGCTGTTGTGAGGCCGAGGGAATCAGGCTGCCGAGCCACATGGTGCCGATGATAAAGAAACTGAGAATCAGTCCGAGCGTCACGAGGAAGTTGGCCCGCGCTCTCCCATAGAGCTCGCTGACGAGGTCGGTGCAAAGAAACGTGAGCGGATAGGGCAACACCCCCACGGCGAGCGCCATCGGGCCAAGTTGTACAAAGCGCGTGATACCGATGATGTTGAGCATCGTCATCGCACACAGGAAAAATCCCGCAAGCAACAGGAATACACGTTCCCGTCGTTCGCGAATTGCCTCGCTGGGTCCTTGCATGTCAGTGTTCCACCTGGCCGAGATTGGCGTGGATAACCGCGCCGTTGATAACAGGGTTGCCGGCCGCGAACCGGATTGTTGCGGCGATCTCTTTCGGCTCGATCAGCCGACCGAATGTCGAGCTTGCCGCGATTTGTGACAGTACGTCCTGGTCTTCGCCAACGTGTACACGCAGCATTTCTGTATCCGTAAAGCCCGGACAGATACAGGTTGTGTGGATGCCGGTGCCCTTCAGGTCCTGGCAGGTTGCGCGCATCATGCCCACGATTGCGTGCTTGGTCACGACGTAACTGTAGGTGCCCGCAACCGCCTTCTCTGACAGTGTCGAGCCGAGGTAGATGACGCTGGAGCCTGGTTGCATTCGGGGCAGCACCAACTGGTTCAGGAAGTGAGGTGCCACAACGTTCAGCGCGAGCACGTCGACGAACGCGTCAGTCTCCGTGGCTTGTGCAGTGTCGTTCGCCAGTACCGCCGCGTTGTGAACCAGGCAGATTTCGCCGGCATCCAGCAGCAAATCGAAGAGTTCGCGTAGCTGCTGTTCCGCATTCGACATTGTCAGGTCGATGCCGTGGTTCTCGATACGGTCGTCCGGCGCGGCGGATCGTGAGATGTTGATGACACGATAACCGTCGTCGGCAAAAAGACGGGCGGTTTCGAAGCCGATGCCCTTGCTCGCGCCGGTGATGACCAGGGTTCTCATGCGTCGCTCCAGGTCGCCACGCCGAATTGTCCCGGACTGGACGAAATTTTCACGGTGATTGCAATAATGCCTTTGCCCGCCAACGCCGGTTCGACGAGCAATCGGTCGAGAAAATAACGCGAAAGTTCCTCCACCGACACATTGGCGACGGGCAGGAGGGTCACGTCGCGATGCAGGAACGGAATGCGTTCGCCCGCGAAGCGTGCGACGACATAGTCTTCATCCTGCTCGACAGTCAGGAAGGGAGAATTCGCAGGGAGTATGACCTGCTCGTCAATCTCATCGCACAGCGCGCGAAGGAGGTTTTTCAGGATGGCGTAATCGAACATGAGTCCGTCCGGGCCGACCGGCGCCGTCAGTTCGCACTCAAGCTGGAAGTTGTGACCGTGGAGGTTTTCGCGTTCCGTCTCGGAGAAAATCGTGAAGTGACCGATCGAGAAGTTGAGCGCCTGCTTCGAGATCTCGATGCGGCTTGTCCGATGCCCGTGGTCGGTCAATGTTGGAACGCTCTGGTCTGCAAAAAGGCGCATCTTACCTCATTTGCCTATCATACGGGAGACGGGCACACTCGGTTCATTTGGGGGTAATACGATGCTGAGTCGACTGAGCCGGTCGATCCGGGGAGAGGTTGCGATTGTCACGGGTGCGGCGAGCGGGATGGGGCGCGCCACTGCTCACCTGTTTGCAGATGAAGGTGCTCGTGTCGCGGCAATCGACGTCAACGAGGGACCTTTGCAGGAAGTGGTGCAGGAAATGACCGACGCCGGCTACGAGGCGCGTGGGTGGATGCTCGACTTGTCTGACGGTGAAGCCATCGCCCGCGTTATCGGGGAAGTCGCTGATCACTTTGGCGCGATCGATATCCTTGTGAACAATGCAGGTATCTCGTTGTTTTCACCGATCGATGGAGAACACTATGTTGACGCGTGGAACAAATCGATCGCCGTGTTGCTGACGGCTCACGCGCTGACGGTTCGAGCCGCGCTACCCTGGCTGCGCAAATCCGCCCACCCACGCATTGTCAATATTGCGTCCACTGAAGCGTTGGGCGCAACGAAGTTCGGCAGTCCCTACACTGCCGCGAAGGCGGGTGTCGCGGGGCTCACGCGTTCGCTGGCCGTCGAGTTGGGCGACGATGCGATAACTGTCAATTGCATTTGTCCGGGGCCGATCCGCACCGGCATGACATCCGGGATACCGGAGGACCAGAAGGAAGTCTTCGCACGCCGCCGTACGGCACTGAAGCGCTATGCCGAGCCCGAAGAAGTCGCCCACGCGACCCTCAGCCTCGTGCTGCCCGCGTCCCAATACATTACCGGTGTCACGTTACCCGTCGACGGTGGGCTCACCATCCGTAACGCATGAACGCCGCTCAGAAGAGGAGTATCGGGTGCCTTGTGGCACCGGGTCCCGGGTGCGATCCCTCATCCTGGCAGGGACAGTCGCCGCACAAGTGTACGCGTGTGTCGACGCTTGCCCGGTCGCAAGCGGTCAGGGCGAACAGGGAAAGACCGATGGCGGCGATTCTTTTCAAGGCTGGCCCACGTGGCATCGATTACTGGCTTAGACGCACGTTGAACCAAAAAGGTTTTAGTTGAAGAACATCTCGATGAGCCGGCGCCCGTGCTCCGGGCTCCTGCCGCCGGTGACATACTCGACGTGCGCCGAAGGCGCCGCGTCTGGGTCGAGGCGAATACCCCAGAGCGGCGCCAACTCGTCGGGCGCGACTGAATAGCGAAGGTCGATGACGACATCTCTGCGTGCCGGGTCCAGGCCGAGATAGCGGTTCGCGAACCAGCTGAAGCGTTCGAGATCCCGTGCCTGTTGGGACGCCGGGTCGAGCCAGGGGAAATCGCGCTCGACGTCGAGCTTTTGTACGTATTTGCCGGGATAAACGCGTGCCTGCCGGCCCACGCGAACGCCATCGATGTAGAACCGATCCTGCGTTTCGATCACTGTCTTCCAGATCAGCAGTGAGCCCACCGCAGGCAAGGCGGAGATGCCCAGCGCATCGAGCCCCCTGTCGGCGGCGAGCTGTGTCGCTACCGCTTCTGCACGGTCGCGTTGGACCACGCCGAGACCGAGGTAGAAGATTGCCCAGCCGAGTCCTGCCCATGCGAGCCATCGGCGCGCGCGCACATGCGAGGCGACAACGAACGCGAGTACGGGCAACGTAAAGAGCGGGTCCACGATGGCAATGTTGTTCCACGCGATTCGTGCGGAAGAGAATGGCCAGAGCAATTGCGTACCATAGGTCGTACAAGCATCGAGCAGTGCGTGCACGCCGTATCCGGCAAGGCACACGAGAAGCAGGGAGCGAAAACCGAAGTGACGTTTCGTGAAGGGGTGGAAGGCGAGTGCACAGAGTAGTGAACCGACCGGTATGAATACCAATGAGTGCGTGAACTGCCGGTGATACTCGAGAAACAGCAGTGGGTCCGTTCTGGAGAAGATCAACACGTCGAGGTCCGGCGCCATACCGGCAAGACAGGCGGCGATCGCGACAACGCCGCGAGACTTGATGGAAAGCGACGCCCGCGCATTGGTTGCGCCGACGATGCCATGCGTGAGGGGATCCACGTTTGTGCGGTCCTGGTCCTGATCGATGAAATTGACGGTCGTGCGATCGAACGGTTAGCTTACGATACCAATCGACGTGAATGAACAGAGGGAGAGAGATGGGCAAGCTATCCGGAAAGACAGCGATCGTAACCGGTGCGAGTCGCGGCATCGGCCAGGCGATCGCGGAACTCTTCGCGGCCGAGGGCGCGAATGTGGTTTGTGCCGCGAGAACGCTGAACGAGGGCGATCACATGCTCGAGGGTTCGCTCGCGAACACCGTTCGATTGATCCATGATGCGGGCGGCAACGCACTTGCGGTCGCGGCGAATGTGTCCGCCGAGGCTGACTGTCACAATCTGGTGGATGCGGCAATCAGTGCTTATGGACAGGTCGATGTATTGGTGAACAATGCTGCGCTCAACTATTACGTGCCCATCATCGACTATGACGTGAATCGATGGATGCGCGCGTTCGCAGTCAACGTGCACGGGCCTTTCATGTTGTCGAAGTTCGTGCTTCCTGGAATGATCGAGCGCGGTAGCGGGGCGATTGTGAATATATCGTCGGGTGCCGCGATCGGACCCGGACGAGGTCCGTATGATGTGAAAGGGCGAGGTGGCACCATGTACGGCGCCTCGAAAGCCGCGCTCGAACGCTTTACCCAAGGGCTTGCCCAGGAAGTCGCCGAGTACGGCATCGCCGTCACCTGCTTCTCGCCGTCGCAGGTCGTCCCGACCCCCGGTACCGTGTACCACAAGCTCGTGGAAGGTATGGATGATCCTCGCGGCGAGCCGCCAGAAATAATGGCGAAGGCGGCGCTGTTGCTTGCGACTGAGCCCGCAGAGAAAGTGAACGGCCGCGTCACCTACAGCCAGCAGATACTCAAGGAGTTTGGCTGGATCGACAATGCGAAGGGCAGGGGCGTGGACTCGGCGGGCTCCGGCTACTCCCAGATCTGATGTCGCGTCTCACGGTCTACATCGATTACAAGAGTCCCTATGCGTTCGTTGCCAAGGACCCGACCTACGCGCTCGAGCAACAGTTCGGCATCGAGATCGACTGGTTGCCATTAACGCTGAACATCGGCAGTTACCTCGGTACCGCCAAAAAAGATGACAGCGGCAAGGTCGTCGAGAACAATCGCTCGCCCCGCCAATGGGCTGCAGTGAAGTATGCCTACATGGATGCGAGACGGTATGCGGCGGCGCGAGGTCTTGTGCTGAAGGGTACGCAAAAGATCTGGGATTCATCGATCGCAGCGATTGGTATGTTGTTCGCGAAGGCATCGGGCCATGACGCGCTCAAGCGTTACACCGACATCGTGTACGAGCGCTTCTGGCGGCGGGAACTCGACATTGAGGATGTCGGTGTCATCGAGTCCGTCCTTGTTGAAGCCGGCGTAGACACGGCAGGGTTTCGCGATTACCTCGGCGGTGAAGGGCGACGGCTGCACGATTTGATTCAGGAAGAAATCCTCGATGCGGGCCTGTTCGGCGTACCGAGCTACGTTATTGACGGCGAGATGTATTTTGGACGTGAGCATCTGCCGCGGGTCAGGTGGCACCTTGGCGGCAAACGGGGACCGTTGCCGGACGTCGCCTATGACTCGGTACTCGCGCCATGAATGGATTGTTAGTTGGCGGGATCACGGTCTGCATCGATGTAGCGGATTTGCCGAGCTTTGTCGCGTTCGAACCGACTGTCAGGTTGCTTCGCGATTTCCCTGTTCCGGTCAACTGGCTACCGCTGGGCGGTGGCCTCGCGCGACTTTCTGCGCGCCAGCCTTCTTCTTCTGACGACGATCCGCTGGCTGCCTATAAAGCGCGACGCGCGAGGGCCCGGGAGACCTGGGCAGAGTGTGAATTGGCACGGAATTGTGAACGGCTCGGGATTGACCCGGCGCAGGGAGCACGAAGCTTCGACTCCACGGTTGCGGGCGTCGGTCTGCTTTATGCTTCACAGGCAGGTGAGGATGAAATCGAGTTCCTGCGGCGGCTGTTCCAGGAGGCATGGGTTCGCGGTGCGCCGATCGAGGATGCCGCGTTTGTTGCGACGTTGTTCGATTCGCCAGGATTCGAGGAGTACGTTGCCAATGAGGGCGTTGCTGAATTCGAGCGCCTGCAGGGCGAACTGCTCGACGCCGGCGTCTTCAATTCTCCCGCCTACGTTCTTGACGGCGAGGTATTCCAGGGCCGACAACACCTGCCGGTCATTCGCTGGAAACTTGGTGGCGCCGAGGGCATCCCGCCGACCTGAACCTAGCGCCTTGCGTGTGCGCGTTCGAAAAAGGCGATGACGCCGTCTTTGATCGTGTCCGGCGCCTCGTAGCGATAGAACGGAAAATTGATCAGTCCGGACAACGTGAAGGATACGGCGAGCATGGGATCGCAACGTGCAATCGAGCCGTCTTCGATTCCGCTCGCGACGATCCCTGCGAGCGTGGCCTGGTCTGCCTCGCTTCGTTTGGCGAAGTCCTCCAGGTACCGTGGTGAGAGATTCAGGATCAGGTTCGACGCAGGCAAGACTTCTTCCTCGACGAGCGCCATGAACTCGTCGACGAAACACAGCAGGCGTTCGAGGCCTGAACCCTCTGTCTGCACAGCCGCATCGATCCGAGCGCGCAGCAGTCGACTGCCGCGCAGGAAGCAGGCGCTGAGAATCTCCTCCTTGCTGTCGAAGTAGTGGTAGAGCGCGTTGTAGGTCAGGCCGAGGCGGCGAGCGATCTCTGCCATCGATGCGCGCGAGTAACCGAGCTCGTTCATCGTCAGTGTAGCGACCTTCAGGATTTCCTCCTGTCTCGCTTCCCTGCGAATATTGCGGGTCGCCTTCCAGCGATTACGCGGGCGTTCGGTCTTCATCTGGCGGATCCCAGCGGGCTGAGTATTCGCTCGACCAGCGCGTCGAGTTCGCCGATCAGTGCCTCGCGCCCGAGCTTCTGCCGGAGGTTTTCCTGGTCCAGGGAATAGAGTCCGCTGAGCAGCAGGCGAGCGGTTAGCACGGCATCGATATCTCCGGGTTCGGCGTCACCGATGACGGCCGCCAGTCGAGAAACGTGTCGCTCGCCGCCGGCGTCGACCTTCATGAGCCGCTTCTTCGGCAGGAAGATTGCGTTGCCGGCAAACGGTAACGGCGTCTCCTCGAGCAGGCCCACGAACGCATCAACGAAATGTCGAACGGTCTTGATCGGCGGCAGATTCGCGGCCAGCGCGCCGTCGATACAGCCGTCGATCAGCGCGATGGCGCGTTCGAAGCAGGAATACAGGATCTCTTCCTTGCTTTCGAAATAGTAGTAGAGGGCGTTGGGCGTCAGGCCCAGTTCGCCGGCGATCCCGGACATGGACGCGCCCGTGTACCCACCTGCATTGATGTGGTCGGTCGCCACGCGCAGGATCAGTTCCCGCTTTGCCTCGAGTTCCGCCTGCCGTGCCGTCTCCCAGCCGGACTGTTCCATCTTTACGTTGCCGTTTCGAGAAGACGACCATTGTATTTTGTGGCTGTTGTGCTGTAAATTGTGATGGTCATACAATAAACCCAGACAGTTAGTCAGGAGAGGGACGTGAGAGAAACTCGCTGGTGGTTCGCCGTACTGGTGTGCCTTGTTGCGTTGGCGCCGATTGCTGTGTCCGCAGCAGATTGCGACCGACGGGAACCCGGTTTGTCGACGCGTTATAGCGATGGCTGGGGTATTACGCCCGACGCAAACCGACTCCAGGCGAGGACCACGATCGAACGGTCCAATGCGGGAACGCTACAGCTTGCCTGGGCCTACGGTTTCGGCTCGAAGAAGCCGCGAACGTTTCCGCTCGTCACGGAAGACACGCTCTTCATTGCGGACTCGGGCGTCGGCATCGTTGCGCTGGATCGCGAGACCGGCTGTACACGCTGGGTGAGAAAACAGGGCGGTGAGCTCGGTACCGCAATTTTGTATGCGCGAATCGATGACCGGGACGCGCTTGTCTACAACGACCGCAATGGTGGCGTTTATGCCATCGACGCGCTGACCGGTGCCGACATCTGGCACGCCGCGATTGTCGAACAACCGATTCCGATGTATTCCGGCACCCCCACGATTCAAGGGCAGACAGTGCTTGTGCCGATCTCGTCGCTCGAAATCGGATTGGCGGCCAATCCGCTCTACGGCTGTTGCACAACGAGTGGCGGCATGGCGGCATTCGACCTCCAGACCGGCAAAGAGCTGTGGTTTCTGCCGACAATCGACAAACCACCCGCGCCCACGGAGAAGCATTGGCTGCTGGTGCAGGAGTATGGTCCGAGCGGCGCGCCGGTATGGGGAACGCCCACCGTCGATGTGTCGCGCGGCGTGACCTATTACGGCAGCGGACAGAACTACAGTCCGCCCTCGACGACCACAAGCGATGCGATCTTTGCCGTGGATATCGCTTCCGGCGAGAAGCGCTGGGTCCGCCAGTTCACGGAGAACGATACCTACAACATCGCGTGCGACATCTCGCGCCAACATCCGAATTGCCCGGTGCAGATGGGACCCGACCACGATTTCGGGGCCCCGCCCGTGCTGGTATCGCGTCCCGGCCATCCTGACGTGCTTGTGGCGGGGCAGAAGTCCGGTCATGTGCACGGCCTTGACCCCGAGACCGGTGAGGTGCGCTGGAGCGTACGGCTTGGGCGTGGCGGCGCGCTTGGCGGCATCCACTGGGGTATGGCGGCCGATGCGAATCGCGCCGTGGTCTATGTACCGGTCAGCGACGTCGCTGCGCATCCGGTCGACGGCAAGCCTGCGCCGGGTCTTTACGCACTCGACGTCGATACCGGCGAGACGCTGTGGGTGCATTCGCGCGAGGATCGCTGTCCGGACAGGATTTGCTCGGGCGGTCTCTCGGCCGCCATCACTGCGACGCCGGAAGTTGTCTTTGCAGGTAGCCTGGACGGATATTTCAGCGCTTATGCGGCTGACAATGGCGAACTGCTGTGGACCGACGACACCTGGAAGGACTTCGATACGGTCAATGGCGTCCCAGCATCCGGTGGCGCGTTCGATGCTCACGGGCCAATGGTCGCAGACGACATGGTCATCGTCTCGTCCGGCTATGACAGTTTCGGCGAGAAAGGTGGCAATGTGCTGCTGGTATACAGGCTCGGAGGGGAGGGCGCCAAATGATCGATCAGGAACACCTGGCTGGCCGCGGCCGCCGTCTCTTGGCGACCGGTGTTGATTTCGTGCTTGTGCCCGCATTGACGTTGGTACTTATCATGCTTACCGGCGTCGTGGAACATGCCGAGGACTACCGCTCCCTTGCCTGGATCTGGAAGGTGTTCGGGCTTGCAGTCACATCGTATCTAATTCTGAACGGGTATCTGCTGTGGCGTCGTGGCCAGAGTATCGGCAAGGCACTTATGGGCATCGCGATCGTATCGACCGCAACGGGTGAGAAAGCGCCTTTCTGGAAGCTCGTCGGCATTCGTGCGCTGTTTTTCCCGTTGCTGTACCTGATCCCACCGCCGCTCACCGTCGCTCCGGTTCTCGACCAGGTGCTCATTTTCATGAAGGGTCGTCGATGCCTGCACGACTACGCCGCCGGCACGTCAGTTGTGAATCGCGCCTGATCACTCTCGTCGAATCGTTGCGAGTGCCGTCTCGAGTGACGCTTCAATCAGGTCGCACTCTTTCTCCCCAATAATGAAGGGAGCGCCGATGCAGACGATGTCGCGGACCTCTCCGGTTCCGCCCGGGTAGAAGAACACGCCTTCCTGCATGGCAGCGGCGACGACCTTGTTTGTGATCCCGTCCTCGATGTCAAATGGCTCCAGCGTTTCGCGGTCCTTTACGATCTCGATGCCGATGAGCAGGCCCTCGCCGCGAATTTCCGCCACGTGCGGATGCTGGCCGAACTTTTCGACGAGCCTTTGTTTCAGCGCGGTGCCAACCTCCCGCGTCCTTGCGACGAGATTCTCTTCGCGCAATATGCGAAGCACCTCGACGGACGCGGCACATGCCTGGGGCAGGCCAGCGAAGGTATGGAACATGATGTCCAGTCCACCGCCTGCGATTGTCTTCGCGATTTCGCCGCGGCCAAACACGCCGGTAATTGCCGCATAGCCGCCGGCGAGCCCCTTGCCGGAGACAAGCAGGTCCGGCTCGATACCGAAACGGTCGATACCGAACTTGAAGCCCGTTCGACCGAATCCCGTCATGACTTCATCGATGATGAGGAGGATGCCGTGTTGTTTGAGAATGGCCTGTGCTCTCGGCCAGTAATCATCGGGCGGCGTGATTGCGCCGCCGGAAGAGCCGTTCATGGGCTCTGCGATGAGTGCGGCAATGTTGCCTGCGCCGACGCGTGCGATCGTCTCTTCCAGGCTGTTGATGTAGTAGTCGGTGACGCCAGGATGGTCCGGACCGAGCGGGCACCGGAGCGGGTAAGGCGTCTCGATACGCGGGTAGTCCTGGAGGATGCCCTCAAGTCCACGCTTGCGACTCTTGTGACCGGAAACCGCGGCGGTGCTGATCGTGGTGCCGTGATAGGAAACACTTCGCGCCAGGATGACGTGCCGCTCGGGGTGTCCCTTGGCCGCATGATACTGGACGGCAATCTTCATCGCCGCTTCGTTGCCTTCGGAACCGCTGCATGTAAGGTGAATGCGGTCCAGGTAGGGCGGCAACCAGTGCGTGGTGAGTTCCTGGACCAGCGCCTCGCGCTCGGGCGTTATCCACGGGGGCACAATGTAGCTGGCATTGAGCGATGCCGCACGAATGGCGTCCGCGACTCGCTCGCGGCCATGACCGATGCTGGTGACGATGGCGCCGCCCGCCGCATCAAGGATCTTTGATCCGTCCTCCATGTAAAGGTACGAGCCCTTCGCGTGGGAGAGACGGGGTGGGTTCTTGCCAGGAAGGAAAGGCCATATGTCTCGCATTCGATTAGCGTCTCCGCGATGTGTGGTAGGACCTGCCCGGGGTGCGTCCCGGACCTTTGACCTCGCGCGCTGCCTTGCGCATCATCCTGGTGAGATGAGGCCCGGGATGTGGCATTGTCATCGGAAGGCACCCTGTCCGGGAGCTACGAATTCAAAGCGATTATGCCACAGGGGCATCTTCGCGAGGCAGGTTTTCAATCAATGAGCAGGACGACATGGACTTTGATATCCCCGCAGAACTACAGGCATACCTGAAGGAACTCGACGATTTCATCGAACGCGAGATCAAACCGCTCGAAAACGAGAACGACAACATTCGTTTTTTTGACCATCGACGTGAGGATGCCCGGACAGATTGGGAACGGGGCGGGCTTCCCAACGAGGAGTGGGAAGCGCTCCTTTATGAGGCGCGCCGGCGTGCGGACGCTGCCGGCCATTACCGTTACCCGATACCGAAGGAATACGGCGGCAAGAACGGTACCAACCTCGGCATGGCGATCATCCGTGAACATCTCGCGGTCAAGGGACTCGGCCTGCACAACGACTTGCAGAACGAGCACTCGATCGTCGCCAACAATGTGGGCTTGCTGCTCATGCTGGCCTACGGCACTGACGCGCAGAAGGAAGAGTGGATACCGCTCTTGCTCGAGGGGAAACGCGGTTTCGCCTTCGGCATTACCGAACCGGATCACGGCTCCGACGCCACCTTCATGGAAACCACGGCCAGGCGCGATGGTGACGGCTGGCGCATCAATGGCGCAAAGACCTGGAACACAGGGATTCACAAGGCTGCCTATGACCTGATCCTTGCTCGCACCGGCGGTAAGGCGGGAGACGGAGAAGGCATCACCGCGTTTCTTGTGCCAACCGATTCGCAGGGATTCAAGGTCGAGGAAATGTTGTGGACGTTCAACATGCCGACTGACCACGGAAGGATTTCATTGTCCGACGTGTATGTGACGAACGAGTCGATTTTCGGGGGTGAGGGTCGCGGCCTTCAGGTCGTGCAACATTTCTTCAACGAGAACCGGATTCGCCAGGCTGCATCGAGTCTCGGCGCCGCCCAGTTCTGCATCAACCAGTCAGTGGAGTACGCAAAGCAGCGCAAGCCGTTTGGCAAGCCGCTGTCCACCAACCAGGCGATCCAGTTTCCGCTCGCGGAATTACAGACGCAGTGCGAGATGCTGCGCGCGCTGGTTCACAAGACCGCATGGATGATGGACACGTACGGCAACTTCAAAGTGTCGGACAAGGTTTCGATGTGCAACTACTGGGCGAATCGGCTTTGCTGTGAAGCGGCGGACCGTGCGATGCAGGTGCATGGTGGCCTCGGCTACTCCAGGCACAAGCCTTTCGAGCACATATACCGTCATCACCGTCGCTACCGGATTACCGAAGGGGCGGAGGAAATCCAGATTCGCCGGGTCGCCGGCTACATGTTCGGTTTCATGAAGCAGCAGGCGCCCAAGGGCGTCCGCGAGGACGCATGAGTGCGTTTGAGGAGGCGCTCGCGCGAGTCCTCCAACAACACATAGCGGACTACAGGTCAATGAAGTCTGTCGATCGTCTGTCTGGTGGCGCGAGCCAGGAGACGTACCGAATCATCATCGAGTCGGGCGATGGTGAACGCATGCTCGCGATGCGCAGGACACCGGGGGGGATGCATGTCGAACCGACGCCCGGACATCCCGGGCTGCCGACCGAAGCGCTGCTCATGCAGAGCGCACGCGCGGCGGGCGTGCCCGAGCCTGAGGTGTACTACGTGCTGGAAGCGGCCGACGAACTCGGCGACGGATTCATCATGGAGTGGCTCGAAGGCGAGGCGCTCGGTGCCAGAATCGTTCGTTCCGAGCGATTCGAAGGAATCCGCCCGAAGCTGGCTTATGAGTGCGGCAAGGTAATGGCCCGAATTCATGCCATCGATCTCGCCAGGACCGGACTCGAGCAACGACTCGCTCACGTTTCACCGAAGGACTTTGTCGATCAGACCTGGACCAACTACAAGAACCTTGCCACGCCGCAACCGATGATCGACTACGCAGCGCGGTGGCTGATGGACAACCTGCCTGACGACTACGAACCGGCGCTGGTTCACAACGACTTCCGCAACGGCAACTTCATGTTGGACGAAAACGGGATCGTTGCCGTGCTGGATTGGGAACTGGCGCACATCGGCGACCCGATGCGTGACCTCGGGTGGATATGCGTCAACTCATGGCGGTTCGGTGCGGATAAACCGGTGGGTGGATTCGGCGAGTATGAGGACCTGTTTGCGGGTTACGAGGCCGAATCCGGCAAGCCGGTCGATCCCGCGCGGGTCAAGTTCTGGGAAGTCTTTGGATCGTTCTGGTGGGCGGTTGGTTGCCTCGGCATGGCCGAGCACTACCGTTCCGGTCCGGACAAGACGGTTGAGCGGCCCGCCATCGGCCGACGCTCGTCAGAGTGCCAGGTCGACTGCGTCAACCTGCTGATCCCCGGTGATGTTCAGCTGATCGAACCCGACGACACGAGTCAGGATGTCGATATGCCACGCGCCGATGAGTTGCTTGTGAGTGTCCGGGACTTCCTTCGCAATGACGTGATGAACGTGACGCAGGGACGCAACAACTTCATGGCCCGTGTCGCGTCCAACTCCCTCGACATCGTCCTGCGGGAATGGGCGATCGCCTCTCGCCACAAGCAGGCAGAACGCGAGCGGCTCGAAGCGTTCTATGAACAAAAGGGCACGCTCGCCGACTTGCGATGGCGCCTCGTCAACGGATTGCGGGACGGCTCACTCTCTCTCGATGACGAGCGTCTCACAGCGCACTTGCGCCAGACCGTGGTGAACCAGATTGCGATCGACCAACCTCGATATACGGGTCTTGCAACGGCGCTCAAAGCGGCCAGTGCAGGTTCATGAGTGCAGGTAACTCCGAGATCGTGTAAATCGTGAGGCCGGCGAGTCCGCCGACCACGGTACCGTTGATGCGGATGAACTGGAGGTCACGCCCGATCTGTATTTCGATACGTTCGGACGTGACTTCCGGGTCCCAACTCTCGATCGTCTTGCTGATCAGGTCAGCGACTTCGTGTCCGTAGGTGCGAATGAGGTAGCGCGCACTGTCGTCCGCCCAGCCGTCTATCTTCGCTTCGAGAACGGGATCGTTAAGGATGGATTGCCCGAAGCGGATTACCGAGTCCTCGATTGCCCGGCGGAGTTCCGCATCGGGATTCTCGCTCTGGCGCAGCAGCGCTGCCCGGATATCCGTCCACAATGAACGCGTGAAGTCGATGACGGCAGGTTCTTCGAGCAGGTCGTTCTTCAGCATGACCTCTTTATCGCGAATCGCGTCCGAGTGTTTCAGGTCATTGAGGAATTCGTTGATCATCTGAACAAGGCGCACCCGCATGGGGTGATAGATGTCGGTCTGCATCTCGTAGAGCATCTTGGAGACGCTCCGGACGATGCGATGATAGATCGCCTGGTCCACCGAGGACGGGAACCACCATGGCGTTTCACGCGTAACGGTGGAGCGAATGTCTTCGTCGCTGTCTTCAAGCAGGTACAGCCCGACGCGCACCGCCGCGTCGAACAAATCCTGTTGGCGTTGCCCGGAGGTGATAAAAGTCAGCAGGTCACCGATCATCGGCGCGAACGAGGTACTGCGGATACGTTCGACAACCTTGCGTTCGATCAGCGCCTGTATGTCTTCATCGTTCATGACGCGCACGACGCCCGCGAGTCCGGCCGTCACCTGCTCTGCGATCGCGGCCGCGTTGTCGCGCTCGCTGATCCACGCTGCGACGCGGCGCGACAGGCTCATCGAACGAATCTTCTGCGAGATCACATCCTCGGACAGGAAATTCTGCTGGACGAAGATCCCGAACTGGTTGGCGATCGTATCCTTGCGGCGGGGAATGATCGCGGTATGCGGGATTCTGAGCCCCATCGGGTGGCGGAAGAGGGCAGTCACTGCAAACCAGTCGGCGAGCGCACCAACCATCGCTGCTTCCGCGGTGGCCTGAACGTACCCGATCCAGCCCCAGGTACCCTCGAAGTAGCGTGCGGCAATGTAAACGGTCGTCATCAGCAGGAGCAAGCCGGTGGCGAGTCGCTTCATGGCAGCGAGTTCGTCTTTCTTGCGGAGCTCGAGGTCGGTGAATTTGTCGAATTCCATCGGGTCTGCCAGCTTGTCCGGACGTCATCATATCAAACGGTAGGACGCCACCGGCGTGCTCAAGGTTGCGAGGGCCCCTGCTATGTGGTCACATAGCGCCGCTTTTTCAAGGCGAGGAACCGCAAGTGGATCTCTTTTCGATGAAGGACAGGAATGTCGTCATTACCGGGGCATCGTCCGGCTTCGGCCACCATTTTGCGGGCGTGTTGTCTGCTGCCGGTGCCCGGGTCGTGCTGGGCGCGAGGCGCACCGACAAGATTGCGGCGCGCGTGGAAGAAATTCGTGCAGCGGGCGGCGAAGCAGTCGGCTTGCCCCTGGACGTGAACGATGCGGCGAGCATGGCCGAATTCTTTCGCGGCGCCGAGGAGGCATTCGGCAACATTCATGTCCTGGTCAACAACGCCGGTGTCGAGTCAGGCGCCAAGACTTACGCCATGATCGACGAGGATGACTGGGATCACGTGCTGGATACCAACCTGAAGGCCGTTTGGCGCGCATCCAAGATGTACACCGAGCGGGTCGCTGCGTACGGGACGAAGACCGGCAACATTGTGAATATCGCGTCGATTACCGCGTTCAGGACCATCAAGGGCCAGTTTCCGTACGCGGTGTCAAAGGCGGCGGTGATCAAGGCAACCGAGGTGATGGCGCTGGAGGGCGCGAGGTTCGGCATCCGGGTCAATGCCCTGGCACCCGGCTATATCCTGACCGACCTGAGCCGCCTGCTTCTCGAGAGCGACCAGTCAGATGAGTTCAGGAAGGGCATTCCGATGCGGCGTTACGGGGAGTTCGAGGACCTCGATGGGCCTCTCCTGCTGCTCGCCTCCGATGCCTCCCGGTACATGACGGGTTCGACGATTGTGGTCGACGGTGGGCACATCTGTGCGGAACTCTAATCCCACATGAAAGCAGGCAGAATTTCTTTTTGAGAACCAACCACTTGCAATATTGTCGTAGATGATAATAATTCTCATTAAAGTTCTTCTGTAGCTGCCTACGATGACGCTCGCCGAAATTGCCGAATCACGCCGTTGCCGCGTGACCGCCGCCGCACTCCAGAACCTGGAGCTGCAGAGTCGCCTTTACGCGCTCGGCCTGTATCCGGGTGTCGAGGTCGTCGTCTTGCGTTTCGCACCTGCCGGAGACCCGATACAGATCCGTATCGGTCACACGCTGCTCAGTATTCGAAAGCAGGAAGCCGCCGCGATCTCGGTGGAGGAGGTCCTGTGAGCGGCGTCACCATTGCACTCATCGGCAACCCGAACAGCGGCAAGACGACGCTCTTCAACGATCTCACGGGCGCGCACCAGAAGGTCGGCAACTGGCCCGGCGTCACTGTGGAGAAGAAGACAGGTACGTTCAGGCTGGGGGCAGAGTCGGTCGAGATTGTAGACCTGCCCGGCATTTACTCGCTCGAGCAGGATTACATGGGACTCGATGAGAAGGTTGCGCGCGACTTTCTCGACAACGACGCGATCGATGTTGTGATCAACATCGTCGACGCGAGTAATCTTGAGCGCAACCTCGTGCTGACACAGCAGGTGATGGAGAAGGGCA
>JAGRIN010000118.1 GCA_020443245.1 Pseudomonadales bacterium | reverse complement strand
CGGGCGCGTTCTTCAACCCCTTGCAGCGTGGACCCGCAGACTTGTTCCAGCCGGAGTTTCGCGCCACGCGCAAATCTGAGATCGATGACAGGCTGAAGGAGATCGCGGCACCCGACCGCCTTCGTCGTCGGGTGCTGGAAAACCTGGCGCATAAGCGGCCCATTGCAAACCACTTCGTGACCTGGGGCATCATGGACCCGGCCCTGGTCGAAACCACGCTGGCGCGGGTGCCCACCTCGCACCTGGTTGCGATCTTCCGTCGACTGTTGCGCGACCTGAAGCACAACCGCAGTGGCTTTCCGGATCTCATCGCGTTCCCCGGGACCGGTGGCTACTTGCTGGCAGAGGTAAAGGGGCCGGGAGATACACTTCAGGACAACCAGAAGCGATGGTTGCGATTCTTTGTCGAAGAAGGCATCCCGGCAGAGGTGGTGAACGTCGAATGGACCTGATGCTCGAACATCGGATATCCGTAAAAGCTCTGGTCAGCCACGTCGAGATGCGCGGCGATATCAACTTTTCGTTCTCTTCTCGCAGTAGTGCTATGGCGGGAATTCGCGGGCACCAGCGGGTCCAAAAATCGCGCGGTCCGGGCTATGTCGCCGAGAAAGAGGTGCTGACGACTGTCCAGCGGGGCAGGCACCGTCTTACCATCGCTGGCCGCGTCGACGGCTACTATCCCGACCGGAACCCGATCGAAGTCGAGGAGATCAAGACAACGCGGGGCGATGCGTCTCGTATGCCCGAGGAGCACAGGGCGCTTCACTGGGGACAGGCGAAGCTGTATGCATACCTGCTTGCCTGTGAGCATGACAGCCACGAAGTGATCGTCCGACTCGTCTACCTGCAACTCGACGATGACTCCGAGTACGTGCTGGAAACACATCACACTCGCGATGCCCTGCAGGATTGGTTCGAGCGGGTAGTGGAGGATTACCTGCGGTTTCGCGATACGTTGCTGGCGTGGACAGATTCGCGCAACTTGTCGATGAATGAGGCCGTGTTCCCTTACGGCGAATTTCGCGAGGGGCAAAGAGGTATGTCCGTTGCTGTCTATCGGGCGCTGCGCGACGAGGGTAACGTCGTGCTGCAGGCGCCGACCGGCATCGGCAAGACCATGGCGGCGCTCTTCCCGGCAATGAAGGCGCTCGGCTCGCTTTCGTTCGACAAAGTCTTCTTCCTCACGGCCAAGCGCTCGGGACAACGTGCCGCGGAGCAGGCGGCGGGTGAGCTTGTCGACCAGGGGCTCATCTTTCGAAGTGTCACGCTCACGGCGAAAGACAGGACCTGCTTTTCTCCCGGCGCACCCTGTCATCCGGATCATTGTGAATTCGCCCGCGGATACTACGATCGCATGCCCTCGGTGATCGAACGAGAGGCGCACAAGGGCGGTGTCCTCACGCGCGAACGCATCGAATCGCTGGCGCGGGCGGAAGGATTGTGTCCGTTCGAACTCTCGCTGGACCTGGCGCGAATCGCGGACCTCGTGATCGGCGACTACAACTATGCATTCGATCCGACGGTGTACCTGAGACGCTTCTTCGATGAAGAAAGTGGACGCTACGCCTTCCTCGTCGATGAGGGGCACAACCTCGTTGATCGCGGTCGCGATATGTTCTCCGCGCGGGTAAACCGACTCACTTACGCTTCGGCGAGAAAGCAGCTCTCAAGGGAGGGTGCAGGCGTCGCCCGGCATCTCGCGCGGGTCAACTCGGCATTTCTCGTATTGCAGCGTACCAACGCCTCGATGCTGGACACACGCGGCTATGCACTGCTGGAGGAGCCGCCGAAGAAACTGATGAAGGCAATGCGGCGGCTGTGCGAGGTGCTCGAAGACATGCTCGCCGGAGCCGGCCCGGGCGACGATGCACTGCTTTCCCTGTACTTCGACAGCCTGCGTTTCGTTCGCGTTGCGGAGTGGTTCGATGAGACCTATCGATGCGTGCTGAACGCCGACGGAACGCTGCAGCTCCTGAACCTGAACCCCTCACCGGGGCTGGCAGCGGGACTCGCGCGAAGCACGTCGGCGATCTGTTTTTCCGCGACACTGTCACCCCGTCAGTACTTCACTCGCCTGATCGGGGTTGCGCCCGAAGATCCCTGGTACCAGGTTGCCTCTCCATTCGATGAAGGCAATCTCGGCGTCTTCACGGTTCCATACATCTCGACGGCCTATCGGGATCGTGAGTCATCGAGGACCGAACTGGTGAGCACCATACACACCGTCGTGAGCCGGCATCCGGGCAACTATCTCGTCTACTTTCCGTCTTATGCGTACCTGGATGACGTGGTGACTGAATTCGAGTCGAAGTTCGGGCATATCCAGACTGTACGCCAGTGGCCCGACATGGACAGTGAGGAGTCAGCCTTCTTTCTGGGACGCTTTGAACAGGAGCCGGCGCCCGATGAGACGCTGGTCGGTTTTGCGGTCATGGGCGGTTCATTCGGTGAGGGCGTGGACCTGCAGGGAACGCGCCTGATCGGCGTGATTGTTGCGGGCGTCGGGTTACCGCAAATCTGCGCCGAACGCGAACTTATCCGGGAGTATTTCGATGAAACTGATGGGCAAGGGTTTGCCTTCGCGTACCAGTTTCCCGGAATGAACAGGGTCCTGCAGACCGCCGGCCGGGTCATTCGCAGTGAATCGGATCGCGGCATCGTTTGTCTTGTCGATCGCCGCTTCCAGACAGCCGCTTATCGACACCTGTTCCCGCGTCATTGGCGCGTCAACGCGGCGGCCAGCCGCGACGAACTTGCCGGAATGATTGGCGCGTTCTGGTCAGGACACGAGGTCAGGCAGCCTGACGGTCCGGCACAGCAGCCGGCCGGGGATCGGGTTCCCTGACACGCCTTGCCCAGTCGATGAGTACGAGACCGCCGCGCTCATCCTCGATCAGCGCCGTGCAGTGTTCCACCCAGTCGCCGGTATTGAGATACAGGGTGCCGTCGATAACGCGACGGCTGGGTGAGTGAATGTGGCCGCATACGATGCCGTCGTAGCCGCGTTCTGCCGCATCGCGCGCAGCGGTTGCCTCGAATCGTTCAATGTAGCGCACGGCTTCCTTGAAACGCGTCTTGATGAACGCGGCGAACGACCAGTAGGGATAGCCCAGCCGTTTGCGCATACGGTTGTAAATGCGGCTCACGATCATGATAAGCTCGTAAAGGCTGCCGCCGAGCATCTCGAGCCAGCGCATGTTGCGAACCGCGTCATCATAGACGTCGCCATGCAGAACGAGGAGTCGTTGCCCGGCAGCCGTTGTGTGAATGTCCTGCATTTTGACGTCGATGCCATTCCAGTGGCTGCCGACGAAATCGCGAAGCAGTTCATCGTGGTTGCCGGGAATATAGATGACGCGGGTCCCCGACCTGGCTTTCTCGAGAATCGAGTTGGCTATCTCGTTCTTGATTCGCGGCCAGTAGATCGCGTTGCGTAGCTTGTACAGGTCGACGATGTCGCCGACCAGGTAAAGGTTCTCGCAACTCGTCGATTCGAGAAAATCGAGTAGCAGTTCCGCCTGGCAATCCGACGTGCCGAGATGGACATCGGAAATGAAGATACTGCGGCAGCGCATGGGTCTTTTCATTTTCCGTCGATCCGGTTTGTTCGTCGCACGAATTTATAGGTAACGCGTGTTAAGGGAGAGGAACGGGGAGGATTAAGTTCTGTTAAACAAGACGCTAAACCTGACCCTGCCATGAGCGAAGCAGCCGTTGACCAGCGCAGGTTTGTCGAACGCAACCTGAATCGGAACGTCGCAGTCCAGTTGGCGCACGGCACCTTCGGCCAGACCGGTTTCCGGCTCTTCAACGCGCCGACGTTCCTGCCTGCCTACCTGTATGCGATCTCTGGCTCGGAACTATTCGTCGGTCTGGCACGATCGTTACAGGCGCTCGGCCAGGTGATTACGCCCGTTGTCGGCGCCTCGCTCATCGGGCATCGCAAGAAGGTGCTCGGGATCAGCCTCGTCGCTGGTGCCCTGATGAGAGTCCAGATCCTGTTTGTCGCATTGTCGGGGCTGTTTCTCGGCCACTCCCACGTCGGTGCCGTTGCGATCGTATTCTTCATGGCGATGATGGGCATCTTCCAGGGCATGCAGGGCGTAATGCTGAACAGCCTGCGCGCCAAGGTGATACCGGTGAGGCGACGCGGATTCGTCACCGGGTGGAGAAATTTCCTGGCCGGTGGGACCACGGCAGCCTTGTCGTATTTTGCCGGCGGGTACTTCATCGACAACAACGTCTTTGGGGACGGCTACGCCACGTTGTTCCTTGTTGCGTTCCTGATTACCTGCATCGGACTGGGCGCGCTGGCACTGACACGAGAACCCGCCGCGGAGAGCGTCCGGGGAAGGGAGAATGTCGCCGAAAGCTTCAGGGCACTCCCTGCCTTGCTGAGAGAGAACCCCGCATTTGCGCGCTTCTTTTTGGTCGGTGCACTCGGCTCTTTCGGTCGCATGGCCATGCCGTTCTACATTATCTACGCCGGTACTCGTATGGACCTGTCGGGCGCCATGCTGGGCGTGCTGACCACGATCTGGATGTTGACGGGCACCGCAAGCCAGCTTGTCTGGGGCAGGACGGCCGATCGCTTCGGCTATCGCGTCGTGATGATCGCAACGCTGTCCATCTGGACGGTTGCGCATGTCGAGCTGCTGATGGCGAGCGAGATCCTGGGGATCATGACGTTCTTCATGATGATCGGCACCGCGGTCGGTGGATTCAACCAGGCCCGCCAGAACCTGGTACTCGAGCTGGGCGCGGAGCGTGACATTCCGCTCCGTGTTGCGGTCTCCAACATGGCGGTGAATGCGATCGGTACCGTTGGCCCGCTATTGGGAGGCCTGATCGCGTCTGTGTTCAATCACGCGATGATTGTCGAGCTATGCATCGTGATGCAGGCGCTCGCCCTAGTCATCCTCATCGGCTGGATTCCCGAGCCCAGGCGGCAGGGAACTGCGGACACGCAGCGTCCGGATCTCAAACGGTGAAACCTGCAGCCTGATGCGGTCCCCGCTCAACTTGATCGGGACCGGATTTTCCTCCATCAGGTCGACCTCTGCGACTTCCGCGACACGCCTGTTCAGGCTGAGCGTCACGGGCGCGTCGATGCCCCAGGCTTCGTAGAGCCTTACGATGATGTCGTTGCCGTCCTCGGCTTTCTTCACCGTGTCGACGATGACGTTCTCGGCGTCACAGGAAACGAAACTGTCACTGGCTGCCTGCACGCCCTGGCGAGGCCGCGTCGACGTAACCAGTGCCGGCACATTGAACTCCCATGCTCGCTGCACCACACCTGCCTCGACCAGGTTGCCCGGGTGAGGGTAGAGCGCGTACCGGAACGAGTGCTTGTGGCGGTCTGCCTCAGGGTCGGGCGACCTTGGGCTGCGCAGCAGGTTCAGGGATATGGTGTTGCCGTGGATTCGATGCCCGTACTTGCAATCGTTGAGTAGCGCAACGCCATAGTTCGATTGTGACAGGTCCGCCCATTTGTGTGCGACAACTTCGAATCTCGCCATGTCCCAGCTGGTGTTCATGTGCGTGGGTCGCGAAATGTGCCCGAACTGAATCTCGTAGTTGGCGTGATCGGCACGTATGTTGACGGGAAAGTCGACGCGCAGCATCTTCTGGTCGGGTTGCCAATCGACCTCGGTTTCAAACTCGATGATCCTTGAATGTGCGCGCACCGAGATATGCTGGATAATCGAGAAGCCCTCTCCCTGCCAGGTCTGTCTGAGCGTCGTAATGAGTGGGCCTTCGGTCACAAGGATCGATTCCACCAGTGCCGGATGTGTCGGCGCCTTTTCGAGATAGAAAGCGTCGATGTCCCAGGCTTCGTAGGCCAGCGGCTGGTCCTCGTAGAGTTTGAACACATTGCCGCGTGTACCGGACGCGAGAATCTCGCGACGCATTTCCTTGTCGTAGATCCGACGGATTTCCCCGCTTGCGGCAAAGTCGATGCGAATGAGCTGGTTTTCGAGTCGTCGTTCCGATGCGGGCAACGCTGGCAGCCTCGGGCCTTGCCGTCCCATGCCGACTTCGATGACGTTGTGTCCGAGGCCGGGCACCTCGACCTCGACCAGCACACCCCCGCGCACACGCTGGCTCACCAGCGCATTCCCCTCGGCGTCGGTCCACAGGGTCCTGCTTTCACCGGGGAGCAGTACACACGTTTCCCTTGGCCATGAGAGAGTATTCTGGATCACCTGCGGGTCGTTCATCTGGGACGTATTGATCGACGCGGCATGCCGGTTTTGTGCGACATCGCGCAGTGCGGTGAGTTCCTCGTATGCGGCGTTGTATTGCGCGTGTGCCTCACGGTAGACGCGGTTGATCGATGAACCGGGGATGATGTCGTGGAACTGGTTGAGCAGGATGACCTTCCATATCCTGTCCAGCGCCTTCGCCGGATAGTCCTTCATGGGAAGTTGCGCGTAGAGGATCTCGACGTCGCGGACCAGCAGCTCGAGCCTGCGGTTCATCTTCTTGACCAGCGCCTGGCTCGTATAGGTCCCGCGATGGTATTCGAAGTAGAGTTCGCCGACCCAGGTCATCAGGTCGCGCGATGCGGCCTCGGCCTTCGGAAAGAAGTCGGCGGCCTTCTCCATTCTGACGCGTGGCAGGTCTTCGAGATTGGCAGCGAGGCTGGTCCACTCGATATGTGTGCGCCCCGGGCCGCCACCACCGTCACCGATTCCATAGAGACAGAGCGCGTGGCCGGTGCGGTCGCCGTCTCGGTTCTCCCGTTCAAAATTCATGAACGAACCCGGCGTCGCCGGCACATTGTAGTCATTGCCGGTCATGAAATGAGCGAATATCCGCGTTCCATCGATGCCTTCCCAGTACATCGTATGGTGCGGGAAACGGTTGAACTGGTTCCAGTTCAACTTGTGAGTGGTGAAGTACTTGATGCCGCTTCGATGCAGGATCTGGGGGAGGGCCGCGCTGTAGCCGAAGACGTCCGGCAGCCAGAGGTGGTCCACATCGACACCAAATTCGGCCCGGAAGAAACGCTTTCCATGGAGGACCTGGCGCACCAGCGACTCACCTGAGGGGATGTTACAGTCACTTTCGACCCACATCCCGCCCTGTACCTCCCAACGACCCGCCTTGACCGCCGCCTTGATCTCCTTGTACAGCGCCGGATAGTTGTCCCGGGTCATCTGGTAAAGATGCGGCTGGCTCGCCCCGAAGCGGTAGTCGGGATACTCCTCCATCATTCGCAGTGCAGTCGAGAAAGTCCTCGCACACTTGCGAACGGTCTCGCGCAAGGGCCACAGCCACGCAACATCCATGTGGGCGTGCCCGATCGCGGAGACCTCGAGCGCTGAGTGATTGGCGGGTCGTGACAGTTCCGGCGCGAGGTGTGCACGCGCAGCCTTGATTTCCTCCGAAGTGAAACCGGCAACGAGGTTACACACGTCGTTCAGGCACCGCATGATGAGTTGGCCGTGGCGCGACGTCTCGGGCAGTTCCAGCATCAGGTACTCGAGAAAGCGGAACTCGTGAAACAGCTTGAAGCGATCCGGGTGAAAGATGGCAATGTCGGCCTGGCGAAACGCACAACGTCGCTGGCGTCCCTGCAGGTGGTTGGCGCCGGCGTCCAGCATCAGCGAGACCGTCTCGCTTCCGCGCGCGGCGCCCGTGATCCGAACTTCGCGCTTCGGACCGATGACACCGCCGTGCCGATCGTCGAATTTTGGCGTGAGACCCTGTACGGGATTTCCACGCCCGTCGAAGACGCATGCCTCTCCGCCAAGGTCGATGAGCGCAACGACTGACTGGCCGGCATGTCGCTTCGATAGTTTGCCCTCGAGTCGAAACCAAGCGCACTCGAAGTCGTGTCCCCACTCCGTACCGACGGCGATTTTTGTGAAACGTCGGCGTTTCGCTTCCTGGAACGGCACGGGTTCGTCACTCTTGAAGTACGTCGCAGCCAGGGGTTCAAGGTCGGTGTAGATGACCTCCTGGAGCCTCTTTCCGAACTGGTTCACCCGCTCCAGGGTCAGCGTGCGATGTTTCAGCATCAAATACCTGCCTTACAGACGAGGCACTGAACGTAAACATCCGGCGAGCGGCTCATTCGTGCCAGTGTGCGGATTTCTTCGGGTATATGGACGAGCCCCAGTACCGAAGGATCGAAATCGCCGTCGAGTCTTGCCAGTACGGTTGACCCGCTACGGAGCAGCT
>JAGRIN010000117.1 GCA_020443245.1 Pseudomonadales bacterium | reverse complement strand
TCCATGAAGTCTTCGGTCGACGGCGAAATCTTCGAGCGGCCCCACGACCCCATCGTCAGCCCGGCGGCCACAACCGCCATGATGCCGCTCACGTGGAAAACGTGCTCGGCAATGATGAAGGAAAAATACGCAAGTATCGTCGTGAGGGTAATCTCGATCGCGGGGTCTGATTCGATGTAGCCGAGGGTCTGTCCCGTCACGATGGCGAGCAGCCATCCGACGATAACGCCGCCGAAGAACACGACCATGAACGAGACAAATCCGTTCACCGCGGTCATCGGCGTAAAGTCACCGGCGACCAGGATACCGAGCAACAGGGTCGCCAGTACCAGCGACGTTGCATCGTTGAACAAGCTCTCGCCTTCAACCAGTATCGTGAGGCGCTCCGGCACGCCAAGCTGCTTGAAGATCGAGATCACGGCAACCGGGTCAGTCGCGCTCAGGATCGCGCCGACAAGGAGTGAGACCATCAGGTCGAAGGGCGTCAGCCAAGCCATGACGACGCCGATGATCGCGGTCGAGAGGATGAGTCCCGGCACGGCAAGCGTCAGGATAGGCCAGATGTTGCCGGCAACCTGGCGTGCGTCGAGATTGAACGAGGACTCGAAGACGAGCGTCGGAATGAACACGAACAGGACGAGCTGTGGCGTCAGTTCAATATGCCGGAGCGACTCGAGCGCCGGAAACTCACCGGCGATCACGTTGATCCCGATACCGATGAATACCAGCAGGATCGTAAGCGGCAGTTGGCGCACACGTTTTGCGATCATCGTCGCGATCGCCGCCACCAGCATCAATATCGTGATGCCGGTAACGAGATGCGGGATCAACTGGCTCTCGCCTTCCATTTCGTCTGTTGCGGCCGGTGGCCGTTCCCCCCTGCCCTGGTCCTAGTAGCTCTTCTCCTGCCCGAGAACCTGCTCGGCGATGAACGACTTGATCAGTTCCTGGCTGACCGGCGCGATCATCGGAATCATGATCTCGCGCATCCATCGTTCTACATGATACTCCTTCGCGTATCCCATGCCGCCGTGGGTCAACACGGCGCGTTGGCAGGCGCGGAAGGCCGCCTCGGCCGAGAGGAACTTGGCACTGTTGGCCTCGGCGCCACAGGGTTTGCCGTTGTCATACAGTGAGGCTGCCTTGAAAACCATCAACATCGCGGCCTCCAGTTCCATCCAGTTCACCGCGAGCGGATGCTGGATGCCCTGGTTCTTGCCGATACTGCGATCGAAGACCACGCGATCGATGGCATAGCGGGCGGCGCGCTCGAGTGCCACCTGGCCGATACCGACCGCTTCTGCCGCCACGAGGATTCGCTCCGGATTCAAGCCGTGCAGCAGTGCCTTCCAGCCCTCGCCTTCCTCACCGATGCGATTCGCCACCGGCACGACCAGGTCGTCGATGAACAGCGCATTGGAGTCGACCGCCTTGCGTCCCATCTTCTCGATCTCACGCACGTCAACCCGCGTGCGGTCGAGATCCGTATAGAACAGGGTCAGTCCTTCGGTCGGCCTGGCGCACTCGGCGAGATCGCGCGTGCGTGCGATCAGCAGAATCTTGTTGGCGGTTTGCGCTGTCGAGGTCCACAGCTTTCTTCCATTCACCACGTAATGATCCCCGTCCCGCACCGCCCGGGTGGTGAGCCGCGTCGTATTGAGACCGGCATCGGGCTCCGTGACCCCGAAGCAGGCGCGGTCCTCACCGGCGATCAGCGGCGGGAGGAATCTCGCCTTCTGCTCATCAGTACCGAACACGACGATCGGGTTCGGGCCAAAGAGATTCAGGTGGATGGCCGAGGCGCCACTCATGCCGGCGCCTGATCGGGCAATCGTGTGCGCCAGGATTGCCGCTTCGGTAATGCCGAGCCCGGCACCGCCATATTCCGGCGGCATGGCGATACCGAGCCATCCTCCGGCGGTGATCGCCTTCACAAACTCGTCCGGAAAGCGCCCGTCACTGTCACGTTCGCGCCAGTAGTCATCACCGAAATCACGACAGATTCGCGCGACGGCCGCCTGCACAGCCTGCTGTTGTTCGGTCAGTTCAAAATTCATGTAGATTCCAGATTATGGCTTTAAGTTATTGTTCTTTAGAGATTTGTGAGTCTATAATCTTGCCGAGGCAACGATTTCCATTATCCATTCAGTTTTAAGGCGAATGATGTTGATAATCTGGCACGCCCTGATAGACGTGACCCCCGGCTCAAGCTATGAGTAAGGCGAGTGCTTGTCAATGAACGACGTCGTAACCGCATCGATCGCACCGGGCAGGCTCCAGCGAAAACGGGAACGCACGCGCGCGAGCCTCCTCACCGCAGCACGTGCGCTGGTGCTGGAACGTGGGCATGAGCCACTCTCCATTCAGGACATCACCACGCGGGCCGACGTCGGCCTCGGGACGTTCTATAACTATTTCGAAACGAAAACGGCCATCTTTGAGGCCGTCATCGATGAGATGCGAGCTGAATTCCTCGCGGAGCTCGACGAAGTCCGTGCCCGGCTGAAAGACCCCGCGATGATCGTCGCGGCAACCTTGTCATTTTGCCTGGACCGCGGCACGTTGAACGATGAGTGGAATCGCTTCGTCACCTATTCCGGGCTGCCCGGCGAATATGTGCTGCTGCCGGAGCCCGAGCAGTGTCTGGCGGACATCCGTCGCGGCGCGAGTGCCGGTCGATTCAAGGTCGACGATGTGGCCTTCACGCAAGGACTGATTCTCGGCATCGTTCGCCACGTCAATCGAGAGATCATGCGCGGTCACCTCGGCCGCAAGGCAATCGCCGATACCACTCGTCACGTCCTGCGCATGCTGGGACTCCCGGACCTTGTCGCGCGTGCGATTGTGCAAACACCGCTCCCACCGGTCGCTGCCGGCAAGAAAGACCGTGGTGACGACGCCGCGGCCGCCATGCTAAGCTGAGTACCGGTCTTACCGGACCGAATTCTGTTCGCGCGGGGCGATCCCCCAATTGCGGACGACAAGTTACTTCGAGCGCAGCGATCCTGCGAAGAGGAGCCTCAGATGTATTCGACTGCATTACCCCTGCCCGTGCGGCACCATCACACGACCACGCACACGACCACGCTATCGAGACGACGATCCTGCATCAGGCGCGCATTCGCCTGAATTGCCACCACTGATCGTCATTCCCGTATCTTCACCAGGGAGAACCCTCGATGGTCGTTCGAGACGTCAAGCTTTCCGATAAGTACGCCCAGCATACCGGGCGTGTATTCCTGACCGGCACACAGGCGCTGGCCAGGTTACCGATGCTCCAGCAGGAACTGGACAAGGCCCGTGGCCTTTCCACCGCCGGTTTCATTTCCGGCTACCGCGGCTCGCCGCTCGGTGGCCTGGACAAGACGTTGTGGCAGGCGAAATCGTTCCTCGCCGAGCACAACATCCACTTCCAGCCCGGCGTGAACGAGGATCTGGCGGCGACGGCGGTCTGGGGTTCGCAGCAAGTGAATATCTTTGAGGGCGCGCGCTACGATGGCGTGTTCGCCATGTGGTACGGCAAGGGACCCGGTGTCGACCGATCAGGGGACGTCTTCCGGCACGCCAACCATGCGGGTACTTCGAAATACGGCGGCGTTCTCGTCGTCGCCGGTGACGACCATGGCTGCAAATCCTCGACACTGCCTCACCAGACCGAATATGCATTTGTCGATGCCATGATCCCCATTCTCAACCCCTCGGGTGTCCAGGAGATCATTGACCTCGGGCTCTACGGCTGGGCCCTCTCGCGCTACAGCGGTTGCTGGGTCGCATTGAAAACGATCGCCGAAACCGTGGACGCCTCCTATTCCACCGACATCGATACGGCGCGAATTCAAATCGTGACACCCGACTCACCGGCGGCAGACGTTCACAGTCGCTGGCCCGACAAACCGCTCGAGCAGGAGCTGCGACTACACAACGACAAGCTCTCTGCAGTGCTCGCCTTTGCGCGCGCCAATCGCCTGAACCGGATCACGATCGACTCGCCCGAGCCCCGGCTCGGCATCGTCTCCACCGGCAAGTCGTACCTCGACGTGCTGCAGGCACTGGACGATCTCGGCATCGACGATGAACTGGCGACGCAGATCGGGCTGCGGGTCTACAAGGTGGGCATGCCCTGGCCGCTCGAACCTGACGGCGTCCACGACTTCGCCCGCGGCCTGAATGAAGTCATCGTGGTCGAGGAGAAACGCGGCCTCATCGAGGACCAACTCACCAGCCAGCTCTACAACTGGCACACGGATGTGCGGCCGGTTGTGGTCGGCAAGCACGATGAAAAAGGCAACTGGCTGCTCCCCGCGACCGGCGAGCTGACGCCTGCTGTCATCGGGCGTGTGATCGCAGCACGAATCCAGCGTTTCTTCACGAGCGAGAAGATGGAACGCCGCCTCGCGTTTCTCAACGAGAAGGAAGCCTACCTGCATCGTCCCAAGGATATTGCCGAACGGGTGCCGCACTTCTGCTCGGGCTGTCCACACAACACGTCGACGCGCGTCCCGGAAGGCAGCCGCGCGATGGGCGGCATCGGTTGTCACTATATGGCGACCTGGATGGACCGCGAGACCGACACCTTCACGCAGATGGGCGGCGAAGGCGCAACCTGGATCGGCCAGGCGCCGTTCACGCAAACGCAGCATGTGTTCCAGAACCTCGGCGACGGCACGTATTTCCATTCGGGATTGCTCGCGATTCGCGCGGCGGTGTCGGCGGGCGTCAACATCACCTACAAGATTCTCTACAACGATGCGGTTGCGATGACAGGCGGCCAGCCTGTAGATGGGCAACTCAGCGTCTCGCGCATCTGCCACCAACTGGACGGCGAAGGGATCACCCGCATCGCGGTCGTCAGCGACGACATCGACAAATACGATCGGTCCGAGTATCCCGGTTTCGTTACGTTCAACCATCGCGACGACCTGGACCTGGTGCAGCGTGAACTGCGCGCAACGAGCGGTACGACCGTCCTGATTTACGACCAGACCTGCGCTGCCGAAAAGCGTCGCCGACGCAAGCGCCACGAATATCCCGACCCGGCCGTGCGCCCCTTTATCAACTCGCTTGTCTGTGAGGGCTGTGGCGACTGCGGCGTGCAGTCCAACTGCCTCTCGGTGATCCCTCACGAGACCGAGTACGGACGCAAACGAGCGATCGAACCGCACTCGTGCAACAACGACATGAGCTGCATCAAGGGCTTTTGCCCGAGCTTCGTTACGGTCGAAGGCGGTGAACTTCGCCACCCCGCCAAGCCGGAACATGACTTCGATTTCGGAATACTGCCGACACCCTCCCTCCCCGATACCGACAAGCCCTATGGCGTCGTGCTCGCGGGTGTCGGCGGTACCGGGGTTACCACGCTGGGGGCGATTCTCGGCATGGCCGCGCACCTGGAAGACAAGGGCGCGTCCGTGCTCGACATGACGGGCCTTGCACAGAAGTTCGGTGCCGTCATCACACACCTGCAGGTCGCGAATCGCCCGGAGGATATCCATGCGGCTCGTATCGCAGCCGGTGGCGCGCGCCTGGTAATCGGTTGCGACCTAGTCGTCGCGGCCGCGAACGACTCAATGGTCAAAGTTGATCGGGAATACGCCCACGCCGTCATCAATTCCTATGAATCGATGACCGCAGAGTTTACGCGTGACCCGGATGCGAGATTCCCCGCAAAGTCGATGCACGACATCATCGTCGAGTGCGTGGGCGAAGACAAAACCCGGTTTGTCGATGCCAACGAGATTGTCGAGGAATTGCTCGGCGATACGATGCCGGCCAACCTCTTCCTGGCCGGTTACGCCTACCAGCAAGGCCTTATTCCGATATCGGGCGAAGCGATCGAACAGGCCATCCGGCTGAACGGCGCCGCGGTTGAAGAGAACCAGAAGGCGTTCAACCTGGGGCGGCTTGCCGCCCATGATCCGGATGCCGTGAAGGTGAAAAAGACCTACTTCCAACCGCTCGCCGCTGTGGAGGACATTATCGGTGACCGTCGCCGCTTCCTTGCCGACTACCAAGACATGGCTTACGCCGATCGTTACGAACAACTCGTGCGACGCGTGCAGGATGCGGAACTCGCTCTGGGGGACGGCGATACCCTCACCCGCGCCGTTGCCAGCAACTACTTCAAGCTTCTCGCGTACAAGGATGAGTACGAGGTCGCGCGGCTCTACACCGACGGTAAGTTCGAGGCGAACCTGCACGAACAGTTCGAAGGGGACTTCAAGCTGAAGTTTCATCTCGCACCCCCGGTCATCTCTCCCCGGGACAACCAGGGAAATCCCAAAAAACTCACCTTCGGTGCCTGGATGCTGCCGGCATTCCGGCTGCTCGCACGCTTTCGTTTCCTGCGCGGGAGCCGACTCGACCCGTTCGGCTACACCGCGGACCGCAAACTCGAGAGACGGCTCATTGCCGAATACGAACGGATGGTCGACGAGATCATTCCGCTGATCGATCCTGCCAATCTGTCCATTGTCGAGTCGCTACTACGACTACCTTCCGGAATCCGCGGTTTCGGCCATATCAAGCAGCGCAACGCAGAAAACGCAGCGCGCGAAAAGGAAAACCTGTTCACACGGCTCAGCGCAAAACACGAACCGGTCGAAGTATTCGATCCGAAGCGCGTGGCCGAGAAAGCCTGAAGCGAATTATCATGACCATCGAAGTACTCGAATTATCGAACCATCCCGAATTTGCCGGCCACGAGGTCGTTGTTGGCTGCGTCGATGCAGACAGCGGTCTCGAGGCGTTCATCGCCGTGCACGACCGTACGCTCGGTCCGGCGCTCGGTGGATGCCGCATGTTCTCCTACGCAAGCCGTGACGCTGCCATTACCGATGTCCTGCGCCTGTCACGCGGCATGACTTACAAATCCGCGGCCGCGGGCTTACCGCTCGGTGGCGGCAAGGCCGTCATCATCGGCGATCCCAAACGCGACAAGACGCCGGCGTTACTGGAGGCCATGGGGCGATTCATTGATACGCTGAACGGCAAATACATTACTGCCGAGGACTCCGGCACCGGCGTTGACGACCCTGCACGCATGGCCACGCGGACAAAATGGGTGGCCGGCGTACAGGCGCGACAGTTAACCGACGGCACCCGCGTGAGCGGTGACCCTTCTCCCTCCACCGCTTACGGGGTGTTCGTCGGTATCCAGGCGGCCGCCCGGCATCGGCTCGGTGCAGCAAGCCTGGACGGGCTCGAGATCGCAGTCCAGGGCGTCGGTAACGTCGGTCGCCACCTGTCGCGGCTGCTGGTCAACGCAGGTGCCCGGCTCGTCATCTCTGATGTGGACACGACACGGGCCGAGGGATTCGCCTCTGAACTCGATGCCCGCGTGGTGTCGTGCGACGACATTCATCGCCAACCAGTCGATGTCTTTGCGCCCTGCGCGCTGGGCGGTGTGCTCAATGCCGAGGCGGTCAACGAGTTGAGGGCCCCGATCGTGGCAGGGGCGGCGAACAATCAGTTGGCGAGACCTGAGATCGATGAAGCCCTGCGCGTCCGCAAAATCCTCTACGCGCCCGACTACGTCATCAACGCCGGCGGAATCATCGACGTCTACTACGGACGCGTCGGCTACGATCATCGTAAAGTGATCGAACACATCGAGCGTACCGGCCGAACGCTGGCAGGCATCTTCGAGCGCGCACAGGAGACCGGTAAACCGACGGGCGGAACCGCGGATCGTATCGCAAGCGAGCGACTGCATTGTAGAGACGTCAGTAACGTCGCCTGAATCCGGACGACTTGATACGGGCGCGTCTTTTGCCCATCCTTGGTGCTTTCCTTCGGCGGACGACAACCTGATGAAACTCGTTACCTTTGACAAGCAACCGGGGACCCGGATCGGCGTCTGGACCGACGCAGGTATTCTCGACCTGTCGACCTGCGGCGTCGCACTACCCGGCGACATGCTGAGCCTGATCGAAATGGGCGAGCGCGGCATGGAACTCGTTCGCGAGGCGGTCAGCAAAGGCGGCACAGTCATTTCCGCAGACGGTGTTCACCTCCGCCAGCCGATCATCCGTCCACCGAAGATCCTCGCGATCGCCCTCAACTATGCAGAGCACGTGGCCGAATCGGCGACACAGAAACCGGCGGTCCAGATGTGGTTCAACAAGCAGAGTACCTGTGCGGTCGGCCCCTACGACCCGATTGCCCTGCCGGTCGTTTCGGACAAGCTCGACTACGAGGGTGAACTCGGTGTCGTCATCGGCAAACGATGTCGAC
>JAGRIN010000116.1 GCA_020443245.1 Pseudomonadales bacterium | reverse complement strand
CGGTAATGGCGGGCCGCCCATACAGTTGTCCTTCGAGCAGCGTTACACCAAATGCTTCGGATCGTTCATAGGAAGGGAAAACCACGGCGCGACACAGCGTCAGGAGCGCCATTTTTGTCTCGTCAGGTACTTCGCCTGCGAATTTGACATTCGTGAGTCCAAGGCGGGCTGCCTGTTGCTTCAACTCCGCTTCCATCGGCCCCTTGCCGGCGATGACCACCGGAAAGTCCTGCCCCTGGCAGGCATCGAGCAATACGTGCAGGCCCTTGTAATAGCGCAGCATTCCGACAAAGAGGAAGAAGCCCTCGCCAAACTCTTCCCGGACAGGATTGATCTGCGCCGCGCAGGGCGCGGGATAGGACGCCGGGTCGAGGCCAATCGGTATGACAGCCACCTCGTTGGCCCGATGCTGCAGGTTCGGGCTGGAGTCGCGATAGTTTTCCGAGGTGCACACAATCTGGTCGACATCGTCGAGAAAGCGTTCCATGAGCGGCGTATAGAGCCTCATCAGGTTCTTCTGCCTGACGATATCAGAATGATAGGTAAGAATCGTCGGTTTGGTGACGCGACCGAGGTAGTGCAGCATGTCGGCGAACGGCCACGGGTAGTGATAGTGCACGACATCTGCCCACGAAACCTGGCGCCTGAACTCGGGAATGCCGGTAAAACTGAAGCCACACGATGCGATTTCGAGATTGAGATGGACGCGGTGAACCTCTGTACCCTCTATCTCGACAACCCTGGGCACTGGCCTCGGGCTCGGCGCAAAGACACGACTCTCGATGCCATAGGGCATCGTGCTGCGGCAAATTTGCCGGATGACCTCCTGCGTACCGCCTTTCGAGTCCGGCAAGTACGTCCGAAAGACGTGGAGAACGCGTACGCTCACTAGTCCTCTTTCTTGGGAAATGGCGTGACGTTGTCCCGCCCGGCACGCTCGCGTTCGATTGCGAGAAGCGGGTCGACCTGCGCATCGATCATCTGGTAGCCGGAAACGTACTGTTCGAGCAGTTGCTTCACCGTCAGGTAATCGGCTGCCTCGCAGGCATCGCGCAACACGCCGCAAACCTGCTGCACCGTGTCCCAGGACTCCGCGTCTTCATTGACCTTGAGGATTTTGGAGTGCGTTGTACCAGAGGCGCCATCGCCGATCACCAGTTCTTCGACGAGCTTTTCGCCCGGTCGGAGGCCGATGATCCTGATCGACACCTGCCCGGGCCCCTTCTTCTGCCCTTCGGGCGCAATCTCGAGACCGTGGAGGTGAATCATCTTTTCTGCGAGGTCATAGATAGGAACCGGTTCGCCCATATCGAGCACGAACACCTCTCCACCGCTCGACATGGCGCCTGCCTGGATAACGAGCTCCGCGGCCTCGGATGCTGTCATGAAATAGCGTGTCGCGTCGCGGTGCGTCACCTCGACCGGCCCGCCTTTCAGGATCTGCTGTTCGAAGATCGGAACCACAGAGCCTGAGGAACGCAGCACGTTGCCAAATCGCACCATACAGAAACGCGTGCCATCGGCGCGCTCGGAGTATGCCTGCACGATCAGTTCGGCAAGGCGCTTGGTAGCACCCATCACGTTGGTCGGACGGACGGCCTTGTCGGACGAAATCAGGACAAAGGTGGACACCCGGTTTGCCTTGGCTGCCGCCTTTACCACGTTCCACGTGCCGACAACGTTGTTGCGAACGCCTTCGATGATGTTTCGCTCGACCATGTGCACATGTTTGTAAGCCGCCGCGTGATAGACCGTCTCGATGCCGAAATCCGACAGTGCCATGGTGAGATGGCCTTCGTTCAGGATCGAGCCGAGCATCGCAACCAGCTCGATCTCGCTCCCCACTTTCTCTTGCAGTTCGTTCTCGATCGAGTAGAGCGCAAACTCCGAGTTGTCGAAGAGCACCAGTCGCCTCGGGCCGATCTCGATGATCTTGCGGCACAGTTCCGAGCCGATCGTGCCGCCTGCGCCGGTCACCAGCACGCTCTTGCCGGCGATCGACTGGCTGAGCAATTCCGGTTGCGCGGGTACAACGTCACGCCCGAGCAGGTCGCCGATCTCAACTTCAGAGATTTCGGTGACGCTTGCCTTGCCGGAAATCAGCGCACCGAATGTCGGCACCGTACGAATGTGCACCGGCAGCGTCGACAGCTTGTCCAGAATCTTCTTGCGCTGCGCCGGCGTGGCGGACGGCACGGCCAGCAGTATCTGCTTGATTTTGAGGCGCTCGACCAGGCGATCCACATGCTCTGAGTCATACACACGGATGCCATGGATGGTTTGCTTGCGCAGGCTTCGGTTGTCATCGATGAAAGCCACCGGCATATAGCGTGAGTCATTGAGCAGCGCGATGGCGAGCTGCGCGCCGGTTTGCCCGGCCCCATAGATCGCGATCGGCTCCCGTGTCAGGTAGTTGTTGAACAGGCCGTAGAAGTAAGTGCGAATCGCGATCCGGCTACCGCCGGTCGTGAGAATGCTGACGAACCAGAAGATGGCCGGCGACGACCGCGGGAACGCGTACGCCTGCGTCAGGTAGGCCATGAAGGTCACGCCAACGGCGGCAATCGTCACGCCCTGGATGACCGGTAGCATTGAACTCGGACCGATGTACCGAACGATGGCGCGATACAGCCCGAACTTGTAGAAAGAGAAAACGCCGAGCAAGGAGACCGTCGGGAACAGCCACCAGAATTGCAGGACGTCCTTGTCGAGTTCACCGTATCGCAGGACGACGGAGGCCCAGAGCGAGAGCGACAGCAGGAAAGCATCGCCCACCATCATGATGATTCGCTTGGTGCGGTCGGAAAGCGCCGGTCCGTCTTCGATATTCACGTTTTGATCGCGACTAGTCTGGGTTGCGGTTGCCCGGCCCCGAGCAGGAATTGACAAGCGAGCAAGGGCGCGTAGGCCAATACTAGCAGAATGACCGCGATATCAGGAGATTTGTTGGCCCACCAGGCAATCGGCAACAGCCAGGCGACGTTCACCGCGAGGATGCCGTAGAGCACCTTGTGCTTGCCGAAACGACGGGCGAGGTGCTGGTAGGCGTGCAGGCTGTGCCCCTCCCAGATACGCTCGCCGCGGATGAGACGAATCGAGATGGTCAGGCACGCATCACTGATAAACCATCCCAGCAGGATCATCCAGACCCAGACCGTGACCGCGCCCTCTGCGAGCGCGAACATGCCCAGCGAGAGTCCGAGGAAGCCGCTGCCGGCGTCACCCATGAACACTTTCGCACCGGGCCAGTTGATGAGTGCGAACCCCAGGCAAACGCCCAGGAACACGATCATCGACAGGTTCCACGCGTTGGGGTGCATGGCGCCGCTGATCACCAGGACCGCGATGCAACAGAATGCCGCCTCGGCGACTGCCAGGCCGTCGATGCCGTCCATGAAGTTGTAGAGGTTCTGCAGCCACAGCAACGAGATGGTGCCGAATACAAATCCCACGGCGGCGTTGGAGACGCGCCATCCCAATATGTCCAGTTCCGGAAAACCAACCCAGTACATCGACCAGGCGCACGCCGCGAGAAAGACGGGGAACCGGACCTTCCAGTCCAGCGGTTTCAGGTCGTCTACGAATCCGATGGCGGCGACGACGATCGGGCCCAGCCACGCGAGCATGGTGCGGTCGTCGAGTATGCCGGAACGACGGAAGTCGACCATCACGAAAAAGAATACGACGACCATGGCGATACCGGCGCCAGTCGGCGTCGGAACTGTGTGGGCGCTGCGCGCCTCGGGATGGGCCAGGATCTCGCGTTCGACCGCAATCGCGCGATAGACGTGCGAGACGATCCATGTCGAGAGCGCGCACAGCGCAAAAACGTATTCCAGCGGCATGGGCGGATTCTAGAGGATTCGCGTGCGCTGGTCAGTCGTTCTCCGTCGAATCTTCGGCAAGCCGTGCGGCAAAGGCCGCGGCATACTCCCCTGCCACGGCGCACTGAGAGGAATGAGCGGCGACGCGCACAAGACTTGATATGCGAACATTCCTGATCGCGCTTGTCACATTTGGCTTCGGACTCGCTGCCGGGGTTCTGGTCGATCGAACTTCTCCCAAAGGCGAAGTCCCCGCCGAAGAACACCTGGACACGCCAGCCGCAGGCCGCACGAACGCGCCAAACATTTTGGATTCAGGCTCAATTGCCAACCCGCCAACCACAAACCCCGGCGAAGCACCCCCGCCCTCACCTCTCGATGTTGCCGACATCGTTGCCCGCATCGATGAGTCGCGCTCGATCAAGGAACCAACGAGCAGGCTCGAAGCAATGCGAGATCTCTACGGAACGTTCGCTGCGGTGAACCCGGCGGCAGCCTTCGAGGACGCGATCAAACGTGGGGCGTTCATCGAGTCACCGTGGACCGACGCGTGGCTCAATACGATTGCTTCTCGCTGGGCTGCGAACGACCTGAATGGCCTGCTTGGCTACATCGAAGAGTTCCCCACCCTTGGACATCGCATAGCCGGTGCGGTCCTCAGCAACGCCCCGGCCTCGAGACGAAAAGAGGTTTCGAAAGCACTGGGCGTCAGCGGCTGGATGGAACGTGTCGTAACCGCAGACCTGATTGCTTCGGCCGACGACGATCCGGAGGCAACACTTCGCACATTACCACCGGACTCCCCGATTTCTTTTGGCGTCGCGGCGGCCTGGGTCACGCGTGATCCCGAGGCAGCCCTCACGAAGATCGTGCAATCCGAGAACAACCTTCACCCGTTCCAGGTCAGCAGGCTCGTTTTCGCGTGGGCCCGTCGTGAACCGGAGGCAGCAATGCGCTGGGCGGAACTCCAACCTCAGGGCGAAAAAACCGCTCGCCTGCTTTCATCCGCAATCGGTGGTTGGGCAGCGACCGATCCGAATGGCGCGATATCGGCGGCAACGAACCTGGCAGACGACGATCAGCGCGCCATCGCCGTCGGCTCGGTGCTCATGCAATGGATTCGAGCCGATTCCCAGGCAGCGCTGGGCTGGTACAGTGCACTGGCCCCGGACCAGCGACTCCGCACTATCGCACCCGTCGCGGGCACCTACGCCAATCTCGACCCCGAAGCGACAGTTCAGTGGGCGACGTCACTGACGCCGGAAGAACAGCGCATTGCCATTCCCTTCGCCATTTCGTCAATCAGCCGCGACAACCCGACCAGGGCAATACGCCTTGCCGAGTCCGTCCAGGATCGGCGCGCCCGGGACGCATCCGTGTCCGGCGCCATCGGCGAATGGGCGCAGCAGGCGCCCCTGGAGGCGCTGGCTTATGCCCGGGAATATGAAAACGTCGAATTGAGACAGCGATTGGTTGGACAAGCACTCTCTCACTTTCGCGGACATCGGGAACTGATGACCGAGGCCCTGTCCTCGCTCGAGGGCGAATCTTACTTCGATGACGTCGCATCGGTTTCGATCACGTTCATCGCTAAACTGGAGGAGCAGATCGCGCTGCTCGACAAGATCAAGGGCAGCACGCAGCGCGAGGCCGCCGCTAAGCGCGTGTACCTGCGAATGAAATGGAGCGACCCCGCACGTGCGGCGCAGTTTCGCGAGACTTACGGGATTCCGGACCTGTGAGCACAATCTTATTGAGGCGCACTGCCTTCGCCGCCAGGCACGCGCATCCCCCACGTTCCAGGCCGTGTACCGAAAATTGGTGAGAACGACAACGGAAGATTCAGACAACACAGTCACCGTAGTTCACTATTGTGCAGTTGTTGGTCCAAATGAATGTGAGTTGTCAATAGACGTTACCCTGGCGCAATGGTGAAATAGACCGGACTCTCCTATAAGAAACGGGGCCGCGCGTGCGCCAGACCGTCGCTATCGTCATTTCACTTTTCCTCGTATTTCTTGTCGGGTTGTGGGGCCAGTACGTGATGGCCCCCGACCGCTTCGCGCACGAGTTCCTGACTGCAGCCTATGAAACCGTGATGCTGTTTGCACTCGGTGGCGACTGGACGCTCGAGCGGGACCTGCCATGGCAACTCGAACTCGCCCGAATGCTGGCACCCGTCGTCTCCGTCGCCGGTATCCTGATCGTGCTGACCCGGGGTGCCTGGGTCGGAATATCCAACCTCATCATTCGTTTCTGGCAAGAACATGTGGTCGTCGTCGGCCTCTCGGACAAAGGCTGGCAGTTCGCGACATCGTGCGGCCTTGCGAACCGTACCGTGATAATCGAGCGCAATCCGGACCACCCGCTCATCGAACGCGCACGCAGCCACGGTCTCGCCGTGATCGTTGGCGACATGCTGGAAGAGGACACAATGGTCGCGGCCAACCTGAAACAGGCGCGCCATTTTGTAACGTTTTGCGGTGACGACGGCACCAGCGTGGAGCTTGCGATCCGCGTTCGAGAGTACCTCGCCCGCCAGGGCCAGGGCTCACATCGCCTGCGTATCCACCTGCACGTGAACGGCACGCGGGTCTCCTCCAGGCTCGAAACCTATGCCAAGTTCTACGATACCCACAGCCAGGCGGAAGTCGACTTCTTCAGTGTCCACGAACTGACAGCCCGGATCCTGCTTCGGAAATATCCACCCGATACCTTTGCGCAGGCATTCGGCCAGCGCCAGGTTCACCTCGCGTTCTATCACTTTGGTCCGCTCGCCGAACAGATCATGACCGAGGCGATTCGCATCTGTCACTTCCTGAATGGCACCAGGTTACGGTTCTCGATCTTCGATCCGCAGCCCGATGAACGCCTTGACGCACTGCTGGCGCGCTACCCCGGGATCTCGCAGCTGAGTGATATCGAGGTCGTGAAGGTCCCCAGGCGACAACCCATCTCTCTGGTTCATGTCAGCGACGAGCTATTGCAGTCCGTGACCAGCCACGTGCTGTGCCTCGACACTGACGATGAAAACCTCGAACTCGCATTGTCCTTGCGATCGCTGTTACTGATGCGACCCGGGTGCAACGCGCCGATCAATGTCTACATGCAACACGCCAGCGGTCTCGCTCGCCTGCTCGAATCGAATCCCGGCGAGCCTGAAATTCCTGACGGGATCTATCCGTTCGGGATGCTGAACGAGGTACTCGACTACGACAACATACTGTCCGATCGTTTGGACGAACTTGCACAGGCCATCCATGAGGACTTCCTGCATCGTCGGGCGAGCGCGGGGCTTGATCCTCGCCTCTACACATCGCTGAACCCCTGGCGCGAACTGCCTGAACCGGAACGCAAAAGTAATCGGCTCCAGGCGGATCACCTCGCCGCCAAGTTGCGCGCCATCCGGTGCCGGTACGGGAAGGGCCTTGCGACGGCGTTCGCTTTCACGCCCGAAGAAGCCAGCGTGATCGCGCGAATGGAACACGACCGCTGGCGCGCCAACAAGATCTACGAGGGGTGGCGCCAGGGTACCGAGCGCATCGAAGGTGCCAAGGTCAACCCGTTCAATGTGCCCTGGGACAGTATCGATGCCCCGGAAAGACAGGAACAGGTCGAGGCGATCATGCGCTTGCCCGAGATGCTACAGCGTCGACTCGGCTGGCGAATACAGCGTGAGTACTACATCGGCGTCACGGGGCACCGGCCGCATCGACTCAACGTCGACGACCAGGATTTGCGGAAAGCCCTTCACGAGGCACTGGACGACATTGTACGCAAACATCCCGACAAGCACCTGATTCTCGTATCGCCACTCGCCGAGGGTGCTGACCGTCTTGTCGCACGCATGGCGCTCGAACACTACAACATGAACCTGCACGTTCCGTTGCCATTGCCTTATGAGCTCTACCAGACCGACTTCGCGACCAGGGCGTCTCTCGATGAGTTCAAGGAGTTGGTGGGCAAGGCCGAGAGCTATTTCGAGCTACCGACCGCGTTTGGAACGATCGAAACCCTGGCATCCCACGTGGACGGCACACCCAACCCCGATCGGAATCGGCAATATGCGCTGGTCGGCGCCTACATTGCACAAACTTGCGATGAGATGATTGCGGTCTACGACGGTGGCGGTGTCAACGGCACGGGCGGAACGGGCGACATCATCGACTGGCGCCAGTCGGGGCCGCCGCCGGAATACCGAAACGAGGCCGACTTCGCCTTTCGGCCGACCATCTCACCGCCGAGGGTCGTACAAGTGACGCCACGTTGATGCCTGATCGGCGCCGGGGCGCGACGTCGTGGCGGGATGAAACTCGCACCTCGCGATTGATCGGCCTTGCGCGGCATGGAACGCTTTGAGGACAGCGAGCAGATGCACTTGAGAAGAATTGGTCGGGACGGCAGGATTTGAACCTACGACCACCACACCCCCAGTGTGG
>JAGRIN010000115.1 GCA_020443245.1 Pseudomonadales bacterium | reverse complement strand
CGATCGCCGAATACCTGGACTTCGACGTGGCGTGGGCCGTCGAGGTATCGCTCAACGATGAGCCTGTCGTCACCGAACGATGACTTCGCTTCCCGCCTGGCTGAAGCGACCGCGGCAGCGAGTGCGCCGCGTTCGCGCACAATCTTCATTCCTTTGCCGCCGCCTCCTGCTGCAGGCTTTATGAGCAGGGGGAAGCCGATGCCGGCGGCGGCGTCCAGATCGTCGCCGAGTTCGTTGATGCCCGGCAGGACCGGCACGCCGGCCTTTTCCATCAGTTCCCGGGCGACACCCTTGGAACCCATTGCCCGTATCGCATCGGCAGTTGGGCCAACGAAAACAATACCCGCTGCCTCGCACGCACGGGCGAAGGACTCATTTTCGGAGAGAAAGCCGTAGCCTGGATGGATCGCGTCGGCGCCGGTCTCGCGGGCGAGCTTGATGATCCGGTCCACGTCGAGGTAACTCATCGTCGCGGGAGCCGGCCCCACGTGGCAGGCAACATCCGCAAGACGCACATGTAACGCCTTGGTGTCCGCATCGGAGTAGATCGCGACTGTTCGAAGGCCGAGTTGTCGCGCAGTCCGGATAATACGACACGCGATTTCGCCCCGATTGGCGATGAGCAGCGTCGTGATCCGGTTGTTGGCCGGGCCGCTCATTCGCGCCACGACGGGTTGCGTTTCTCGAAGAAGGCAGCGAGTCCCTCCTGTCCTTCCGCCGACACGCGAAGTTCGGCAATCAGGGCAATGGTACTTTCGATCATCGCGTCGTCGACCGGCGCCCGCGCCACGCGACGGATCAGTGCCTTGGTCCGCGCCAGCGCGACCGGACCTTTTGCAAGCCAGTTCGTGATCACGCGTTCGCAGGCGCTGTCGAGTTCGAACTCGTCGACAATCTCGGTAACGATGCCAAGTCGCTGCGCTTCGTCTGCGTCGAACACCTCGGCAGAAAGGAAATACCGCCGCGCTGCGCGTGCCCCCATGACGGCGACGACGTAGGGGCTGATCACCGCCGGTGCGAGACCCAGGTTTACCTCACTGATGCAGAATGTCGCCCGCGTACTCGCAAGCGTGACATCGCTGCAGCAAACGAGGCCGAGCGCGCCGGCGTAGGCGGCACCTTGTACCAGCGTCAGCACAGGAACCCGAAGCGCGTCGAGCCGGGACATGAGTGTGGCGAGTTCTCCGGCATCGGCCAGGTTCTGGTCATAGGTCAGGTCGGCCATGCGCTTCATCCAGCCGAGGTCCGCGCCGGCCGAAAAATGCTTGCCGTTGGATCGCAGGACCAGCGCGCGAATGTTTGAATTCGACTCGACTTCCTCCAGTCTCGCGATCAACGCACCGATCACTTCATCGTCAAAAGCGTTGTGGACCTCGGGACGGTTGAGCGTCAGGGTCGCAACGCCGCGCGAATCGACTTCGAATAGCAACTTGGGTTCGGTCATGGCCTACATCCGGAAGACGCCGAACCGGGTCGGCGGTATGGGTTTCTCCAGCGCGGTGGCAAGGCCAAGTGCGAGTGCCGTACGCATCAGGGCCGGGTCGAGAATGCCGTCATCCCACAACCGGGCACTGGCGTAGTAAGGGTTGCCCTGCGTCTCATACTGGGCTGTGACGGGTGCGCGGAATGCCTCGCGTTCCTCGTCGCTCCAGGACTTGCCGGAAGCGACCAGGTTGTCTTCGCGCACCTGCGCCAGCACATCCGCTGCCTGCGCGCCGCCCATCACCGAAATACGTGCATTCGGCCACATCCAGAGAAAGTTCGGATCGTAGGCGCGCCCGCACATCCCGTAGTTCCCTGCACCGAAAGAGCCGCCGATGACGACGGTGAGCTTGGGGACTGCCGCACACGCCACTGCGGTTACCATCTTTGCACCGTGTTTCGCGATACCTTCGGTTTCGTACCTCTCGCCCACCATGAAGCCCATGATGTTTTGGAGGAAGAGCAGGGGAATGTTGCGCTGGCAGCAGAGCTCAATGAAGTGCGCGCCCTTTTGCGCCGACTCCGAGAACAGGATGCCGTTGTTGGCGAGTATGCCGACGGGAATGCCGTGAATGTGGGCAAAGCCGCAGACCAGGGTTGTACCGAAGTTGGACTTGAACTCATCGAGTTCCGAGGCATCGACGATTCGCGCGATCACCTCGCGAACATCATAAGGTTGTGCCAGGGTGGTCGGTACGATTCCGTACAGTTCCTCCGGGTCGTAGCGAGGCGGTGCCGGGTCGCGCATCACGACATTCTGCGGTGATTGCCGATTGAGGTTGGCGACGAGACGCCTCGCGATCTCCAGCGCATGCGTGTCGTTTTCGGCCAGGTGATCCGCGACACCCGAGATGCGCGTGTGGACGTCACCGCCGCCGAGTGCCTCGGCGCTGACGATTTCGCCTGTCGCCGCCTTGACGAGAGGTGGCCCCGCGAGAAAGATCGTGCCCTGGTTGCGCACGATGATGCTCTCGTCGGCCATGGCGGGGACGTATGCGCCGCCGGCGGTACACGAACCCATGACAACCGCGATCTGGGGAATCCCCTTGGCGGACATGTTGGCCTGGTTGTAGAAGATGCGGCCGAAGTGGAAGCGGTCCGCGAAGATCTCGTCCTGGTGCGGCAGGTTCGCGCCGCCAGAGTCCACCAGGTAAACGCAGGGCAGGTGACATTGCTCGGCGATGGCCTGTGCGCGAAGGTGCTTTCTGACCGTCATCGGGTAGTAGGTGCCACCCTTGACGGTGGCATCGTTTGCGATCACGACACATGGGCGTCCTGCGATCCGCCCAATGCCGGTGATGATGCCGGCGCAGGGCGATTCGTCGTCGTACATTCCCCAGGCGGCGAATTGAGAGAACTCGAGGAAAGGCGCGCCAGGGTCCAGCAACGCGTCGACGCGTTCCCGTGGCAGCAACTTGCCGCGGGACACGTGGCGTGCGCGGGACGATTCGCTGCCGCCCTGGCTGACCTCGGCGAACCGGTCTCGCATTTCGCTGACCAGGGCGCGAAATCGCGCGGCGTTTCGCTGGAAATCTTCGCTCCCGGTGCTGATCTTCGAGGAGATGACGGGCATGGTTTATTCCGATTCGCGAAAGAGTTCGCGGCCGATCAGCATGCGGCGAATCTCCGAGGTGCCGGCACCGATCTCGTAGAGCTTCGCGTCGCGTAACAGCCGTCCGGTCGCGTATTCGTTGATATAGCCGTTGCCGCCCAGAAGCTGAATCGCATCGAGCGCCGTTTGCGTTGCGTTCTCGGCGCAGTAGAGAATGACGGCGGCAGCGTCCTTGCGGGTGGTCTCGCCGCGATCGCAGGCGCTGGCAACCGCATAGAGATAGGCGCGGCTCGCGTTGAGGCGCGTGTACATATCGGCAAGCTTGCCCTGGACGAGCTGGAATTCGCCAATTGCCTGGCCGAACTGCTTACGTTCGTGCACATAGGGCACGACGATGTCCATGCACGCCTGCATGATGCCGAGCGGTCCGCCCGACAGCACCACACGCTCGTAGTCGAGGCCCGACATCAAAACGCGCGCGCCTTCGCCGACTCCGCCGAGCACGTTCTCGGCCGGCACGCGGCAATCCTCGAAGACCAGCTCGCAGGTGTTCGATCCTCGCATGCCGAGCTTGTCGAGTTTCGGGGAACGGCTGAATCCGGGGAAGTCCCGCTCGACGATGAAAGCGGTAATGCCGCGCGCGGCCGCTTCCGGATCGGTCTTCGCGTAGATCACGTAGGTGTTGGCGTCGGGACCGTTGGTGATCCACATCTTGGTGCCGTTCAGCACGAAGTCGTCGCCGTCCCTGGTTGCGCGCAGTTGCAGGCTGACGACATCCGAGCCCGCGCCGGCTTCGCTCATCGCCAGTGCGCCAATCGACGTGCCGGCAACGAGGCCGGGCAAGTACTTGCGCTTCTGCGCGTCGGAACCGTTGCGATAGATCTGGTTCACGCAGAGGTTGGAATGCGCCCCATAGGAAAGGCCGACCGAAGCAGACGCCCGGCTCAGTTCTTCCATTGCGATGACGTGCGCAAGATAGCCCATATCGGCGCCGCCAAATTCTTCGGCGACGGTAATCCCGAGAATCCCGAGGTCTCCCATCTTCGGCCACAGCGCCATCGGAAATTCGTTGTCGCGATCGACCGCCGCGGCGAGCGGCGCGATCTCGTCAGCCGCAAACCGGTTCACCTGCTCGCGCAGCATGGCGATGGTCTCGTCGTGGTCGAACGTCAGGCTGCCGTAGGGGGATTGCATGGGAAAGCGAACCCTTGGTTAGAATCGCTTCGCAGTATACCAGCTCACGTCCCGCGCATATTTGTCCACCAGGTGGACGACATCGAGTATCAGCGCGAACAGCGCCATCCGTACAAGTACGCCATTGTCGGTTTGCCGGAAGATTGCGAGGTTGGGATTTTCGTTCAGGTCATTGTCCAGTTCGTTCGCGTTCCCGCGGGAATCACGGGGTAGCGGGTGCATGATGACCGTGTTCGGCTCGCAGAATTGTGTGTAAATGCTCTGGTTCAGGCGAAAAAGCCCTTTGTATTTCTCCGCTTCTTCCTGTGAAGGAAAACGTTCCTCTTGTGTGCGCGTCACGTAGACGATGTCAGCGTGCGAGATCCCCGGCGCCAGGTCCTGTGATTCGATGACGGTGTGCCCGCCGGCGCGCATCTCGTCGACGTAGGAATCAGGCAGTGACAGTTCAGGTGGTGAGACAAGCGTGAAGTGAACCTTGCGGTACAGGCAGAGCAGGCGGCACAGCGAATGGACGGCGCGGCCGTATCGCAAGTCGCCGATGAGCGCGATGCGCAGGTTGTCGATGTCCTTGCCCTGCGCGGCCATTTCCTTGCGAATTGTGTAGAGGTCGAGGAGCGCCTGGCTTGGATGCTCGTTCGATCCGTCGCCCCCGTTCAGCACCGGCACGCGACTCGCTGTGGCGAATTCCTGTACGGACCCTTCAGTCTGGTGGCGCATGACGATGACGTCGCTGTATCCGGAGAGGACGCGCGCCGTGTCATAGAAAGACTCGCCCTTTGCGAGCGATGATGTCTTGATTTCGGTGGTCTCGCGGACTTCACCGCCGAGCAGGTTGAACGCGCAACCGAACGACACACGCGTGCGCGTGCTGGGCTCGAAGAACATGTTCCCCAGAATCGCACCCTCGAGCACGCGGGTCACGCGATCCCGGTGTGCGTAGGGTTCCATCTTGTCAGCGACGGTGAAAACCTGTTCGATCGCGTCCCGGTCGAACTGCGAAACGGACAGTACGTGCGCGCCGACGAAATTCATCGTCTATTTCCAGGGTAATTTCGCCGGCAAGGCGAGGATGATCTCCCGTAGCCATCGGTTGGCCTGGTCCTGATCGGTGCTTTCGTGCCAATAGAGGTGCGTTTCAAGGTCGGGTACCGCAAAGGGCAGTTCAAGGTAGCGCACAGGATATTGTGCAACCAGGAAATCCGCAAAGATTCTTGGCACCGTCAAGGCGAGATCAGTCCTGGAGACGAGTTCCGGTGTCGCAAGGTAGTGCTGGGTACGCAGGGCGATGTGGCGACGCTTGCCCATCTTGCCCAGGGCCAGGTCGACATGGCCGAGCCCGCCGCGACGGCTCGAGATGTGAATGTGGCCAAGGTCGAGGTACAGGTCGGTGGTCAGCTCGTTCTTGACCGTACCGTGATTGTTGCGGATCACGCAGACATGCGGATGGGCAAAAAGCGGCGCCTGGCGAATTTGTGGATCGGGTGTCAGGGGAATGTCGACGGCGAGATCGAGATTGCCTGACGCCAGTTCGATGTTCAGGTCTCGTCGACGGACCTGGTAGCAGTCGATGGCGACGCTCGGTGCTTCACGTTTGATGCGACCGAACAGGAACGGGAGGACGATGGATTGTGACAGGTCGGTCATGCTGATTCGAAAGCGCTTGTCGGAGGCGACCGGATCGAACACCTCGCTTTCCTGGACGCTGGAGCGGATCAGTCCGAGGGCCTGCCGTACCGGGCCGACGATATTCTGGGCAACCGGGGTGGGTACCATGCCCTCGGCGGTTCGCACGAACAGCGGGTCGTCGAACACGTTACGCAGTCTTGCCAGCGAGTTTGACACGGCAGGCTGCGTGATCCCGATGATCTCGCCGGCGCGCGTGAGGTTCCCTTCGGTATAAATCGCGTCGAACACCACGAAAAGGTTGAGGTCTATGTCGCTGAGCTTCATATCGGACGCCTCGCGGAACCGGGTACTAATATCATCAGATTGAATCGTAAATCTTGAAACTGATAAACGTGGCTTATGGTATGACGGAATACCGAGGTTTTGAAGCAGATTGCGGACCTTTGTCCGGTTCGACGGTATAGAATAGTGTGCGGACCGAGATAACGGGGTCGAACCGGTACCAGTTTATCTTTTAAAATAATCAGTTAGCGAAATAATCGAGAAAGTGGATTAATTATGTCGGTCGTCGATTCCAGGGCGGGACGCCTCCCGTTCAGCTTCGCCAAGCGCCACGGCGTGCTCCTGTTACCACCCGATGCTGATGGCAAGCGAAGCGTGGTCTTCAAACCGGGACTTCCTGTTGGAATCCTGGCGGAAGTCCGGCGCCTGACAGGGCCGGGTCTCGCGTATCGCGAGGTCGATTCCCCGACATTCGACAAGCATCTCTCCACCGCCTATCACGACGATTCGAGCCAGGCGATGCAGATGATCGAAGGATTGGGAGACGAACTCGACCTCAGCAGTCTTGCAGAGCTCATTCCCGAGACTGGTGACTTGCTGGAACAGGATGATGATGCGCCGATCATCCGGCTGATCAACAGCCTGCTGACCGAAGCCGTGAAGGTGGGGGCCTCCGACATCCACATCGAAACCTACGAGTCACGACTGGTGGTGCGTTTTCGGGTTGATGGCGTCTTGCGTGAGGTCGTCAGTCCTCGTCGCGCACTGGCGCCGCTGCTGGTATCGCGGATCAAGGTGATGGCCCGTCTCGATATTGCGGAGAAGCGCCTGCCGCAGGACGGCCGCATTTCTGTGCGAGTCGCCGGCAAGGAAGTGGATGTGCGTGTTTCAACCATTCCCGCGAGCAATGGCGAGCGGGTTGTGATGCGCCTGCTCGACAAGCAGGAGGGCAGGCGGGACCTGGCAGACCTCGGGATGGCCGAGCGGGATCTCGGTGCCATGAAGGAACTGCTCCGCAAGCCGCATGGCATCCTCCTCGTCACCGGTCCCACCGGTTCAGGCAAGTCGACGACGCTGTATGCGTGTCTCGACCGGCTGAATGACAAGTCGCGAAACATCCTGACCGTCGAGGACCCGATTGAATACGATGTCGAGGGCGTGGGCCAGACACAGGTCAATTTGAAGGCAGACATGACGTTTGCTCGTGGGCTGCGCGCCATCCTTCGCCAGGACCCGGACGTCGTGATGGTCGGGGAAATTCGCGACTACGAAACCGCGGATATTTCCGTGCAGGCGAGCCTCACGGGTCACCTCGTGCTCTCCACAATCCACACCAATACCGCGATCGGCGCATTGACGCGGCTCGCGAATATGGGCGTCCAGCCCTACCTGCTCAGCAACAGTATTGTCGGCCTTGTGGCCCAGCGGCTCGTGCGTGTCCTCTGCAAGGACTGCCGGGAACGTTATGTCGCCGACGAGTACGAGTGCGAATTCCTGCGCGCCGACCCGAAGTCCCCGCCTGAAATATACCGCCACACGGGTTGCGAGAAATGCGCGCATGAAGGATATCGCGGGCGTGTCGGCATCTATGAGGTGATCATTGTCGACGAGGAAGTACGCCGGATGATCCACAATGGCGCATCCGAACTCGATATCGAGCGCCATGTCCGCAGTATGACGCCCGGGATCCGCGATGACGGGCGCGCCAAGGTGCTGTCCGGGGTAACTTCGATCGACGAGGTGCTCCGCGTCACCATGGACGACTAGGGGCCCCGGTTTTGGCCGCATTCGAATACATCGCGCTCAGTCCGCGCGGCAAGGAAGAGAAGGGCGTCCTCGAGGCCGACTCGTCTCGCCAGGTTCGCCAGATACTGCGCGACCGCGGATTGTCGCCGCTCGAGGTCAAGGTGACCCGGGAAGAGAAACAGGCTCGTGGCGGACTGCGTGACTGGTTTACGCCGTCCCTGTCTGTACGGGAACTCGCCCTCATCACGCGGCAACTCTCGACGCTGATCGCAGCCGGCCTGCCGGTCGAAGAGACTGTCCTGGCCGTTTCGCGCCAGACCGAGAACCCGCGAACGCAACGGATGTTGCTGTCGGTACGCTCGAACGGAAGAGAACACGTCTGAAAGAGTGTA
>JAGRIN010000114.1 GCA_020443245.1 Pseudomonadales bacterium | reverse complement strand
CAACCACCCAGTTCGGCGCCACCCGGGGCGTCGGTTATCCAGTTGGCATCGTGCGACATGCCGAATGGCCGCCAGATCTTGTATTCGAGATAGCTCGAGGCGTTGTTGCCGATGGCGGCACGAAGGATCGCGCCGACCAGATTGGTCTCGCCGGTGTTGTAGTTGAACGTTGTCCCGGGGGTTTCATCGCCGGGCAGTTTTTTAAGGTACCTGAGCAGCACGATGCCGTTCGCGCCGCCTGCTTTTGCGACGTCCGAGTCACGGTCGGCGTAGTCTTCATTCCATGCGACGCCGGACGCCATCTGGAGCACGTTGCGAATGGTGGCCGCCTCGTATGCCGAGCCCCGGAGCCGCGGGAGATAGTTCACGACGGGTTCATCCACGCTTTCTATATAGCCGTCCTTGATGGCGGCACCGATCAGCATCGAGGTGATCGACTTCGTCACTGAGAAGGAAATCCACACCGAGTTTTCGTCATTGCCGCCGGAGTAGTGCTCATAGAGTATCCGGCCGTCTTTGACGACGATCAGCCCGACATTGGCCGGCATCGCAACGAAGTCGGCGAGCGAGTACTGCACGCCGTCGACGTTGTACGTGACGGATGAGAGATCCATTGACGCCGGGGTCAACGCGAGTGGCTGGTCGCCTGCCTGCACGGTCCGGGTCGGAAAGATATGGTCGATGTGGCGAAAGCCGGTCGCACGTTCTTCCGGACTCCAGAAGAGGACGTCTTCGCGCCGTTGTGTCTGGCGGTATTGTTCGGCAAGTCGATCGACGATGGCCCGGTCGCCGTCCGCCACGGTGTCGGGTGCGCGCTGCGTCGCGCAAGCGCAAGTGATGGCTACGATGCCCGCCAGGGCGAGCATACGGGTTATTCGGATCATCGGTTGCCCTCTTGAAGCCTGGTCTTTTGGTGCAGAAGGTGAATGCCTGCGCCTGCGTACTCTACTCCATGGGTTGGTTAGCCGACCACTGTTCGCGCGCATTGGTTGACGAAGCGGCCGAACTGGCGGAACTTCACGGGCCGGTTCATGAAGACGAACTGTGCCCCGGCGAGAGAACAGAGGTGCAGGTTTGCCAGTTGTTCTGCGACTTCGGCGCTGGCGTGATCGCGATACAGGCGAGCGAGCACCTTTCTCCGACGCTCGTCGACGACTTCCAGCCTGGACTGGACGTTAGGGTCGAAAAGGCCCCACGCGCGGATTGACGCTTCGAGTCGATGATCGAGCAGTTCGTTCACGCGTTCGTTGAGCGCGTCGAGAGTCGCCGTCTCGCCGCCGTCGAGGGCGCTCGCGGCCTCGGCGGACACTTCTGCCCAATGATCAAGAAAGCGCTCTACGAAATCTTCGCGACCGCGAAAGTGATGATAGAAGGAGCCTGTCGAGACGCCGAGTGCTGTGGACAGCTCGCGGATCGCGACCGCCTGCGGGCCTGCTTCCTTCAACATGTCCTCCGCCGCTCGGAACCAGTCCGATGGTGAAAGCTTCTTTGCCATGGAGAATCTCCTTCTTACCGTAACATAACATATGTTATTGTATGGCGTCTTTCAAGGAGCAGGCGATGAATATCGGGATAGTGGGTGGGGGCATCGGGGGCTTGACGGCGGCTGTTGCGTTGTCGGCGAAGGGCTTCGACGTGGATGTGTTCGAGCAGGCACCGGCGTTCGGCAAGGTGGGTGCAGGCATCTCGATCGCCGCCAATGCACTCTCGGTCTATGCAAGACTGGGGCTCGTCGATGCCATTGTCCGACGCGGCGCGATGCTGAATCGCGCAATCATCGAAAATCACAAGGGAACGTTGCTGTCGACAGTCGACCTGCAGCGAGCCGGCCAGGCGACGGGCTTCTGCTCGATCGGTATCTCGCGTTCGGCCTTGCACCATGTACTGGTCAGCGCGCTTCCCCGTGAACGCCTGTATTGCGGACACAGGCTCGTGTCAGCTTCACCGATGCCAGGAGGCATTACGCTGGCCTTCGACAATGGCGAGCGACGTGACTTCGATGTTGTCATCGGCGCCGATGGCCTTCATTCGTCGATACGTCGCGAACTGTTTGGGGATAGTCCGGTGAGGGCGGCAGGCCAGCACTGCTGGCGCGGCATTGTGAAGCGATCCGCAGTGGAGCGCGATGACATCGCGACGGACAGCGGTGTCGAAATATGGGGTGTCGGGCGCCGGTTCGGTCATGTGCCGATCGGCGAAGACAGCATCTACTGGTATGCGACGTTGTGCGAGCGCGCCATTGACTTCGAGGTTTCGGATTTCGCGCGTCTGCCCTCGGTCTTTTCAATGTTTCCGGACCGCGTTTCGAGCCTGCTCGCCGCGACACCTGACGAGGCCATCTCGTCCCTGCCGCTGCTGGACAAGGTTCCAACGAGGCAGTGGCATGTGGGTCGCGTTGTCCTGCTGGGCGACTCGGTACACCCGACAACGCCCAATATGGGTCAAGGCGCCTGCATGGCGGTTGAAAGTGCGTGGGTGCTTGCGCAATGCCTTGCCCGGGCGCATGACGTTGAGTGTGCATTCACTCAATATGCCGCGTTGCGGCGCGCCAGGACGGCGAGCGTGACGACGCGCTCATTCCGGTTGGGCAGGTTGGCGCAGCCGGAGACCCGGTTCGGGGCAGGTGTACGAGACGGGCTCGCGCGGCTCATCCCCGACGCGCTGCAGGAGTCGATGTTCAGAGACCTGCTGGCGGGCGTACCGGGCGATGAGACCTCGCCGGACAGGTGATATCCTCGGCGTCGCAGGAGGCAGGAAATATGACGAAAAACATTCTTCAGCCAACGGGCGACCAGCTTCGCCAGTTCCGGGACCGGCAGACCGGGGAACCGATCCAGATGCTGAACCTGCTCAAGTTTCGCGATCGCGCTGTGTATGAGGATGGTCGCGAGGACGAGTTGAGCGGCCGGGAGGCCTACCAGTTGTATGCGAGGGGCTTTTGCGAAGTGATGGGACCGAAAGGCGCGTCCATCCTCTTCTCCGGGGAGGTCCGGGGATTTTTGATCGGTCAAGGCGAAGGTGAATGGGATGCGGTTGCGCTGATCCAATACCCTTCGACCCAGGTGATGCTGGACATGATGCGCGATCCCGATTACCAGGCTGTGCAGAAGCATCGCGCCGCGGGGCTTGTCGGACAGTTGCTGATCGAGTGCGGTCCCGGATTTTCGTTCGCGTAGCCCCGCGATGATCCTGACGGTTCGAATCCGCGTGAGCGGGCGCGTTCAGGGCGTGTCATACCGGTTCTGGACCGCGCAGGAAGCCGGGCGTCGCGACATCTCGGGCTGGGTCCGCAACCTGCCTGACGGCTGCGTCGAGGCGGTACTCTCTGGTGACGCGGACCAGGTCGACGCGATGGTCGAGGTATGCCGAACCGGTCCGACGGCGGCGCGCGTGGCGCACGTCGAGGTCGAAGAGCATGAGAGTGGCGAGAAGCTGTCGGGTTTTACGATCGTTCGCTGAGGGTCCGCCTGAGCTCGGTCGGCGAGCGACCGAAGAGTCGTCGGCACGCACGCGTCAGGTTGGCTGCATCGGCGTAGCCGAGTCGGTACGCGACGTCCCCCAGGGGAAGTGCAGATTCGCGCAACAGTGATTCAAGGTAAGTCTTGAGGAGCGCGTCGCGAATCTGCTGGAATGTCGTGCCGGCGCCTTTCAATTGGCGGATGAGTGTTCGGCGCGAAATGCCGAACTGCCTCGCGATGTCGTCGGCCGTGGGAACCTCGGTCAGTGGGACCGATTCCATCATCCGGCGTTCGATATGGCTCGCCATGATGCCGCGAACCTTCGCCTCGACCGTGTCATCCGACAGCTCCGTGAGCAGGGCCTCGCACTGCGCCATGGTGGAGCGGTACGCCGCATCGTTGCGAAATGCAGAAGGAATCATGCCGACGGAGTGCGGCACTTCGATCTGCAGGCAGTCATGGCCGAAGTAGACGCCGCCGTGTATCCACCGCGTATAGAGTGCTTCGTGCGCGGGTCGATCGTAAGGAAATCGCCAGACCAATGGCTGCGCTGACGCGCCGGCGCCTTCGATGTACGACTGGAAGATCGCGGCAAGCGTCTCGCAGGAACGTACCAGAAAGGGCGCGAGCTCTGCGTCGTGGTGTATGCGCAGCACCAGCGAGTAGCCGCGTTGCTCGATGGTGGCGCGGGCATAAGGTGTCCGGACGGGCAGGTAGCGACTGAGGAACAGCAAGCCGTCGCGAATCGTCGGGGCGGATGTGGCGCCAAACCCCACAGGCCCGTGCGCCGACATGCTGAACTGCTGTCCAAGCCGGAATCCCCATTCGGGATCATCCTGTAGCGCGGTGTAGCGTTTGAGCACTTCAAAATAGTGCTCGATCGGCATGTATTCGGCCGTTTCGAGATCGGTTGTCGAAACCGGCAGGCCATCCAGCAGGTCGTGTCCGCGGGCCAGCGCGTCCCGATAGAGCACGATCGCGTAGCTTGTGGGCATTCGCCTCATTGCATGCCACGATGTCACAATATGACAAGCATGGTGGCACAATTGGCAATTTGTGACAAACAGGCCGGTGCCTATGATGGACATTCACCACGAGCTGCCTTGAACAAGACAAAGAGGGAAGAGAGTTATGAGCGAAGCCGTCGCGAACGAAACCCTGGACCTGACCACCGCCGACCCGAAATCGGTTCCACTCGAATTGATCGACGTGAGTAACCCGGCGCTGTTCCAGACCGATACACACTGGGGCTACTTCGAGCGGCTGCGCAAGGAAGATCCGGTGCACTATGCAGAAAGCCCGCTCTTTGGCCCTTACTGGTCGATCACGCGCTTCAACGACATCATGGAAGTCGACAAGTCGCACGACCGGTTCTCTTCGGAGAACGGGATCACCCTGACGGACCGGATGGCGGACTTCACGACGCCGAACTTCATCTCGATGGACCCGCCGAAGCACGATGTGCAACGCAAGGCAGTCACCGGCGTGGTCGCCCCCACTAATCTTGCGAAACTGGAAGGTCTCATTCGCGAGCGTGCCGGCAAGATCCTGGACGGCTTGCCGGTCGGTGAAGAATTCAACTGGGTGGACCTCGTGAGCATCGAGCTGACCACGCAGATGCTCGCCACGCTGTTCGATTTCCCGTTTGAGGAACGCCGCAAGCTTACCTACTGGTCCGATATGGCGACCAGCAGTGCGCAAGCCGGTGGCAAGACGCCGGAATCTGCCCGTCGGGCCGCCTTGCTCGAATGCCTCGAGGTCTTCACGGGCCTGTGGAACGAGCGCGTCAACCGGGAACCCTCCGAGCACTTCGACCTCATCACGATGATGGCGAACAATCCGGATACGCAGGACATGGACCCAATGGAGTATCTCGGTAACCTGGTCCTTTTGATCGTCGGAGGCAATGACACCACCCGCAATTCGATTTCAGGTGGCGTCTACTTCCTCAACCAGAACCCGGACCAGTATGCGAAACTCAAAGCCGATCGCTCGCTGATCCCGACGATGGTGCCGGAAATCATCCGCTACCAGACGCCGCTCGCCTACATGCGTCGCACCGCGAACGAGGACGTGGAAATCGGCGGCAAGACAATCAAGGCCGGCGACAAGGTCGCGATGTGGTATGTCTCAGGTAACCGTGACGAAACGGCCATCGAGAATCCGAACGAGTTCATCATCGATCGGAAGACGCCGCGGCATCACCTTTCTTTCGGTTTCGGTATCCATCGCTGCATGGGTAACCGCCTTGCCGAGATGCAACTGCGCATCATCTGGGAAGAGATCCTGAACCGTTTCAGTCACGTGGAAGTGGTCGGTGAGCCGGTTCGCGTCCAATCCAGCTTCGTCAAAGGTTACGAGCAGCTACCCGTCGTGCTCCATCGCTGACGTGATGGGCCGCGCAGTGCCTCGCGCCGAGGCACTGCCGCGAGACGCCGCCGCGTACATCGTCAATCGGAGCCAAACAGCAGCAGGTTGCCGTCCGCATCCTCCACAATAAAGGACTTCTGTCCCCACGGCTCCGTACGCAACGCCTGGAAAACAGTGGCCTCACGAGCCAGGTAATCCTCATAGAGCGATTTGATGGATTGGACGGCGAAACTCGCCGCGAGCAATTCCTCTTCTTTGTTGCGCAATTGCTTTGCGTCGAGGATGTATGCGTCCACTGCGCGCAGGGACAAGGATAGTTCGTCACGTTCGAGTTGTGCGAAGAATGGCGGCTCGCCGTATTTGAATGACGTCGTGAACCCGAGCTTTTCATTGTAGTACGCGCACGCCGCATCGATATCACGCACGAACACGTGCGGCTGAACCGATACCAGTTTGGGTTTGTCCGCATCCTGCGGGGTGTCTTCAGGGCCCGGTTGATCGCTTTTCAGCTCGGCCCAGCTCGCATAACCAGCGCGCAGCGCAACAAAGCGCTGCGCGTCGGCAAGCTTGATCGGGTAGTCCAGGACTTGCCGGTCGTTCAGGTCCGCCAGTTCAGGCAGCGTGTTGCGAAGCTGTTCCGCGACGGGCCAGTGACGCTCGCGATGCCAGCGGAGCACCTGCTTCGCCTGCTTCTTGAGATTTTCGAGATTGGACATGAGCGCTTCTCCTACGTTGTTGGGAGCGTAGGCGGGCGTTGCCCCTTCGACCTGTGTCGATGCGCCCTACAGGCGACACGCAAATGTTCGTGCCGAGGTCCCTGACTGTCAAGTGGGCCCGGCAACAACTGGTCACCCGTCCGGCCCCGGCGTATCCTGCATCCGCCGCGCAATTGCAGGAGGAAGCAACGTGTCCCGGAACCCCACCTACCATGAAGGCATGCGAGAACTGCAGGACCGTCGGGAGACGCGGGCGATCGCAGATCGCCTGGAGCAGGTCACACTCCACACCTCGCTCACCGAAGAAGACAGTGCATTCATTGCAGCGAGTGCCATGTGCTTTGTCGCGACCGCCGATGCCGAGGGACATCCTGATTGTTCGTACAAGGGCGGCTTGCCGGGATTCGTGAAGGTCATCGACAGCAAGACCCTCGCGATCCCCGACTATGATGGAAACGGCATGTACCGCTCCTGGGGTAACGTGCTCGTGAATGCCCACGTCGGCCTCTTGTTTATCGACTTCGAGAACGCGCGCCGCATTCGCGTCAATGGCCGCGCAACGATCTCACAGCACGATCCGCTGATGGCAGAATGTCCCGGCGCGACGTTCGTGGTGCGGATCGAGGTAGAACAGGTGTTCCCGAACTGTCCACGATATATACACAAGATGCGACTACTTGAGCACTCTGTCTATGCACCACGGCCGGACTACTCACCTCCGGTTCCTGAATGGAAACGCTACGAGGTTTTGCGCGACGCGTTGCCGGCGCGTGACCGCGAGGATTGAGGCGCCGTGGCATGACATTGCGATATTTGGGTTGATTGCGTGCGCCCTTGCACCTATGTTTTGAGACTCAACTGCGAGGGGAGTAGCCCATGGTCCTGCGTCTGTTCATTATCCTCTCGGCTGTCTGCCTTGTAGCGAGTTGCATACCGTCGAAAGAGAGTGCGGACAGGACGTTTCGCGATGATCTTTGCGTTGGACCCTATCCTTCCTATTGGGACCATCCGAGCAACACACCTGCCGCGTCGACCGATGCGCGGGCCTTCCACCTGAGCCAGAATTTTCCGAAATCATTGCCTGTAAAAGAAGCATTGCCCTGGAAGAATATCCGGTTGTTCGAGCCCGGACTCACCCAGGTCCAACGGGACGTCAGGGCAAAGCAATACCTGGAAGCGCTACTTGCTTACGTCAAGGAAGGTAACGTCGGTGCAAAATCGGTGGAAGATGACTTTGACGTTTGTCGAAACCATCGGCGCGACTGGTTCCACGTTCCCTGGATGGATGCAAACCCGAGCCTGGGTCGGGAGTACATGCATGGCCTCACGCGGGAGCTCACCGCGTCGAGAAAGAAACTGGCGCCGACCCAGACAGAACGGGAAAGCACGTGGGCAGTCGGTATGTACAACGCGACCGGTGCCTACACGATCGGCAAGATTTTCCCGGGTAAGAACAAGCTTGATGTGGCAATTCCCGAAGACAACATTCGTTTTCACGACGGAACAGTCGTGGCCAAACTCCTTTTCACCTCGGCGAGCGTCGCAGCAGTCCCGTACCTGGACGGTGCACCCCAATGGACTGCCAACATCCCTGATCCTGGCTGTGACAAGATCACTGTCTGCGAGCGCGATGAGTGTGCGCGCTCACCGCACAAGCTGCGGCTCGTGCAATTGGACATTGCCGTGGTGGATGAGGACGCGCCCCTCAGGTGGGTGTTCGGCACGTTCGTCTATGTCGGGACGGGTAGCAACAAAGGATGGGATGC